>NBMI01000197.1 GCA_002085445.1 Candidatus Parabeggiatoa sp. nov. 2 | reverse complement strand
AGGATAACCGATTGATTATCCTCGTTTCTGATGCCACGATAGACGATGGAGTTGGCGCTTTCGTAAATGGGTTCTTTTAGTTGGTAGTTAGACAGTGTTTGCATTTGAATGATTCACCTTGAAATGAAAGGGATGCTATTTTAACGGGAAAAGAGAATTAATGAAAGAGGAAAGTACGACGAACGAGAGTACAACGAATTACGCGGATAAACGAATATAATAACTACAAGGATTGTATATAATAAGGGATTTTAACTAAATTAGAGCCTAAAATTACCTCAGTCAACTTTTTAAAAATACAGCAATGACAATGGAATAGCTAATTAATAGAGATGAAAATTTCATCGCAAAAGCTTCAATTTTATCGAATTCGTTCATTGCGATAAATTAGCAAAGAAATCCGTTTTTATAACGGGCGTTTGGGCACACGAAAAAACGTGATCATCGAGTATCCTAAGTGTCGTTGTATTCCGTCATAAATGTACTTGAGAGAAAAGGCTAATTTGTTTATCTCCGTCATCAAAGTACTTAATATACTTTGCACCGATCTCGGAATCCGTTTTTGCTTAGAAAAACGGCTTCAGATATCACAAATTGCGCGGTTGTCATTTCGACTTGAGGATAAATTTTGTTTTCATGAAACCATTGTTAGAGCTTCGTGAGACCTGAAAAAAAACTTAAGGATGACGGTGTCTCGTATAAAGTGTGTGCATCTACTGTAGTTATTTGAGTCAGGCTATTTGAGGGCCATCAAATCGTTTGGAAGCATTCAAATTCAAGTCTGGCCCTAAGTCGCTCACAAATACAACGTGTGGCGTTTGCGCCCGACTCAACAGACAGAAACACTTAAGGATGACGGTGTCTCGTATAAAGTGTGTGCATCTACTGCGGTTATTTGAGTCAGGCTATTTGAGGGCCATCAAATCGTTTAGAAGCATTCAAATTAAAGTCTGGCCCTTAAGTCGCTTACAAATACAACTTGTGGCGTTTGCGCCCGACTCAACAGAAAGAAACACTTAAGGATAAGGATGACGGTGTCTAGTATAAAGTGTGTGCATCTACTGTGGTTATTTGAGTCAGGCTATTTGAGGGCCATCAAATCGTTTGGAAGCCTTCAAATTCAAGTCTGGCCCTAAGTCGCTCACAAATACATACAACTTGTGGCGTTATTTTGGCGTGCGCCCGACTCAAAAGACAGAAACACAAAAGCGCAAATTGTCCCGAAGCTGAGTCTAATTATTAAAGGCTAATTCGTTTATCCGTCGTTAAGTTGTTCCGTCAATTAATTCGTTTATCCGCGTAATTCGTTGTACTTCCGTCAATCAATTAATTCGTTTATCCGCGTAATTCGTTGTACTTCGGTTGGTTATTTGAGTCAGGCTATTTGAGGGCCATCAAATCGTTTGGAAGCCTTCAAATTCAAGTCTGGCCCTTAAGTCGCTCACAAATACATACAACTTGTGGCGTTATTTTTGCGTGCGCCCGAATCAACAGAAAGAAACTCAGCCACAAGTAACCTAATATAGGTATAGCTCTCGTTTTAAAATTCCTCACTTTGGCAGGAGAGTTTGGGCGAACCAAACTAGACTAGACACCGTCATCCTTAAGTTTGTTGTCATTTAACTTCCGAATACCTTCCAATCAGTCCCGACGATTCCGACGATTCCGACGATCCCTTTGAACGGAGGGAACTTGAACTTGAGCTCGATAAATCTGTAGCCCGCAAGATTTATCAGAGCCGAGAAAGATTTCTCAGATTTATCCTAACGTCGAAGGGAGAAATCATTTTAACTTCAATAAGATTCCTCACGTTGATTCTGAATGACAAAAGCGCAAATTGTCCCGAAGCTGAGTCTAATTATTAAAGGCTAATTCGTTTATCCGTCGTTAAGATTCGTTTATCCGCGTAATTCGTTGTACTTCCGTCAATTCGTTGTACTTCCGTCAATTAATTCGTTTATCCGCGTAATTCGTTGTACTTCCGTTAATTGGTTGTACTTCCGTTAATTGGTTGTACTTCCGTCAATTGGTTGTACTTCCGTCAATTAATTCGTTTATCCGCGTAATTGGTTGTACTTCCGTCAATTAATTCGTTTATCCGCGTAATTCGTTGTACTTCCGTTAATTCGTTGTACTTCCGTCAATTAATTCGTTTATCCGCGTAATTCGTTGTACTTACTTCCGTCAATTCGTTGTACTTCCGTCAATTCTTTGCTTCAAAACCAATAAAGTAATATCATCATACACCTTTTGTGTACCAATATATTGCCGCACATCGGCAATAACGGCTTGCTGTATTTCGGCGGCACTGAGATGCCAATGGCGACTAACAACTTCACACAGCCGATCCAATTCATACAGTTCCTTCTCAGGGTTTCGGGCTTCTGTAATGCCTTCTGTGTACAAAACAATGCCCTCCCCGGGCTGTAACTCAATTTCTATTTGTGACGCAAACTTGGTAATGTCGTCTATCACGCCCACTGAAAAACCTAACTCAAAGGTATCAATCCGCTCAATCTGGCCGTCTTTGCGAACCAGCAACACCTCTTCATGTTGCCCCGTCACACGCAAATGTCCATTTTGGTAATCCAATAAAGAAAGCGTCAAGTTTTTATCTAAATTCATACGCTGTAGATTCTCATAAACGGCGCGATTGAGAATATTTAAAAAGGTTTCGGGAGGACTCACCTTTGAAACGAGCAGGGTACGCACTGCCATTTGCACCATGAGCATTAATACGCCACTTTCCAAACCATGCCCCGTCACATCGCCAATACCGATTTTGATACGCCCATCATGTTCAAGGACATCGTAATAATCGCCACCGACTTCATCGGCCGGTTCCATAAACCCGGCAATATCTAAGCCTTCAATGCGTTCAAGTTCCTCGGTAGTGGGCAAAACCATCTGTTGTAAGCGGCGTGCCACGTCTAATTCCGCTTGCATTCGTATATTTTCGGCTTTGAGGCGTTCATTGAGCGTAATAATTTTCTGGTTAGCTCGGCAAAGTTCTTGGTTAGTTCCTTGCAGTTTTCGAGTCAAATCTCGAAGGCGTAAATGGGTGGTGACACGCGCCAAGACTTCCTTATATTGTATGGGCTTAGTGACGTAATCCACGCCTCCTACTTCAAACCCTTTAACCTTATCTTCGGTACTGCTCAGAGCCGTCATAAAAATCACGGGAATCTCGAAGGTGCTTTCATCGGTTTTCAAACGACGGCAGGTTTCAAAACCGTCTATGCCCGGCATCATCACATCCAATAAGATCATATCGGGTTGGGCAACTTGGGCCCTTTTTAGCCCCATTTCACCATTCCGAGCCACGATGATTTCAAAACCATATTCTTCTAAATAATCAACCAACACCCCCAAATTCGTCGGGTTGTCATCAATCACTAGAATGACAGAGGCTTTAAAATCAAGTGATTTAGTTTCCCTCTGTGCGACGACGTTCATTTTTGTCCCTCCAAATATTGTTCAACTAAAGCCACAATTTGCTCATCTTCAAAAGCCTTAGCTAACTCAAGCACTTTTCGGGCAAAGGGAATATATTTCTCATCCAACGCGTTAATATGTTGCGCCTGCTCCCGAATCCGTCGCATACTCCCCAACATCGCCAATTCGTACAAAACCTCCAACTCAGCCGCCGGCGGTGGGATTAACGGCGCATCTTCGGTAACCGAACTTTCCTCGGTTGTCTCGGCGGCGACTTCTTCGTAAGTCCATTCCAAGTTGAGGCGATTAACCAGTATATTAAATAACTTGTCCTCTTCTACTGGTTTGGGTAAAAACACCTCGCAGCCAGCGACTAGGCTTTTTTGTTGATCGGCTTCAAACACACTGGCTGAATTGGCAATGATAAGTGTGTCCTTAAACGCTGCATGTTGCCGTATCACTTGAACCGCTTCAAAGCCCGTCATCACCGGCATCACCAAGTCCATTAAAATGACAGAAGGCCTCACTTCTTTGGCTTTCTCTACGGCTTCTTGACCATTACCGGCTTCAACCACTTGAAATCCAAGCCAGTCAAGCATCTTGAGTAGTATCACTCGGTTTTCCGGCTTATCATCCACTACGAGGGCGATTCGCCGTTCTCCCTTATAGCCCGTTATTCTTCGCAAAGTGGGTTGCGGCGCCTCCGTGGCTTTGACATCAACAACCGGCAACGCGATCTCAAACCAAAAAGTGCTTCCCTTACCAACTTCACTGTTCACGAAGATTTCGCCCCCCATTAATTCCACCAATTGCCGGCTAATGGCTAAGCCCAAGCCGGTTCCTTCGGCGCGTCGCCCGGTGTCGCCGACTTGTTCAAAGGGCAAAAAGATTTTCTGGCACTGTTCTGGTGTCATCCCAACCCCAGTATCTTCCACTTCAAAGCGGAAGCTAACCATTTTAGCTTCAAAGTCAGGGCTTTTTAAGTCTTCTAAGTCTTCTTCATTAACCACTGAGACTCGCAACGTGACTCGGCCTTTATCCGTGAACTTGACCGCATTGCCCAATAGGTTGATTAAGACTTGCCGCAACCGTTTGTCATCGGCTTTGATTTCCGCCGGTAAGTCGCCTACCGCTTCATAAGAGAAATAAACATCCTTTTGCTCGGCCCGCATACGGATAATCCCAGTAATGCCTTCTATGAAACTGGGAAAATGAATGGTGGCTGGATAAAGATCTAACTTGCGAGCCTCAATTTTGGACAGTTCTAAAATATCGTTAATAAGCGTCAACAGATGGTTGCCGCTCTGGTAGATGGTATTTAAACCACTCAGTTGAGTCTCATCGAGGTTCCGCCCACGCCTCAGAATTTGGGCATAGCCCAAGATGCCATTAAGGGGAGTCCGCAATTCATGGCTCATGTTGGACAGAAACTCACTCTTAGCTTGGCTCGCCACTTGGGCCGCTTCTTCAGCCTGTTTTCGCACCACGATTTCCTGTTGCAGTTCACGGGTACGTTCGGTCACTTTGTCTTCTAAATGGTTGTACAACAACGAGTTTTCAATAGAAATCGCCAGTTGCGAAGAGAGCATATTCAACACTTGCAGTCGAAGCGGCGTAAAGGCTCCTTCTGTCAAGCGGTTTTCTAAATACAAAATGCCTGTCAGTTGGCCTTGATTAACGAGCGGTGTACACAACACCGATTTGGGACGCTGTTTGAGAATGTAGGGATCGCGGGTAAAATTGCCCTCTTTGGTGGCCTCGGACAACACGACATTTTCCGTTGTACGAGCAACATAGTGAATGATGTTTGCCGAAACCAATTCACTTTCTTCAATAGCAAGGGATTGCAAAACCGTGACTTTCTCGCTTTCGACATGGCCTTCGGCTTCGATAAACCAGTTGTCTTCTCTAGGCAGTAACAAAAAGCCTACTGAAGCCCCGGCATTTTCAATCACAATGTGCATCAGGGTTTCTAACAACCGACTCAACACAATTTCCCCAGACAGCGTTTGAGAGGCTTTCATCACACTCTCCAAATCGAGCAGGGCGGTGGTGTTTTGTAGACGAGTTGCCGAAGCCATGACGGTTGCCGAAGGCTGTGCCATCACCGTCGCTGTCGTGGTGGCCGTTTGCACCAAGGGTGCCGGTTGTGGTTCTACTAACCATTGCGGATATTTTTCTTCTAAATCCTTAACCTTCGCCAGAGCACCCCAACGCTGATAGGCATAGTGGGCATCACGGAGATAGAGATGGGCGACTTGAGTCAGTCCTTTGGCGAGATAAAATCGACCTGCCAGTTCATAAGCTAAGGCTTCTTCATTGAGATATTCATTTTCTTTGGCACCTGCAATGGCTTTATCATAATATTCTCTCGCCTCGCCATCGTGCTTCAACACACGGGCACGTTCGGCCTCCACCAGATCATACTTATGCTGAAAATTCATTGGGGCATGATGTGCCCAGCTCTGCATTTGTTCTTGGTAGGCAGTCACTTTGTCGAGAATGCTCTTCTGTTCGGCTTCGGTGGCCTCTGGAAACACCGCCAGTCTTGCCAGGGACTCATAGAAATAGAAGACCGGCATCATAAACGTCCCCGCTACCAAATTTTCTAAATCTGGTTCGGCTTTAGCTGCATGTTCAAGGGCCTTTGAATAATCCTGAAACAGACAACTTAAGATAAGCTTGTAAAAATAGAGTAAGAAAATGCCAAATCTATCGTCAGCGTCTTGATGAACTCGCAACATCGTTTTCTCGTTGTAGGCTTCGCCTATTAAATCGCCGGAATTCTCACAATGGCCGATCAAGTTCAAGACCATCTGCTGAATAATGTTATTGTAATTAGCTAAACCTTCTTGCTTCAGTTGCATTATGGCTTCAGTATAGGCCATGGTTTCTCTTTGTAGTGCCGTCAGTTCCTTACCCGTGAAATAGGAATAGCATAAGTAATCACCTATCGACTGGGCTGCATATTCTAAATCGCCGGTTTCCAAAGCACTTTGATAGGCTTCTAGAAAATGTTTTAAGGTGTTCTTCAAAGGCTTCTTCCAAGGTATGACCCCTAAATTAACCAGCTCAAATACCTTGGCTTTGAGCTCGATAGCATTAAACCGTTCCAAAACCCTCAAGGCCAGTTGGCCACATTTAAAGCCGGTATCAAGGTCTCCCATCGCACAAAAAAAGAGACCACCAGTGGCATACCCGTAAGCAGATAATGGTGCATTGCCTTCTTTGACTGATAATTGAATCAGTTTAAAGGTTATCAGCGGGGCCAGTTCAGGAGCGGTAAAAAACACTGTAGTCCATGCATTTGATAGAAGACGCATGGCCGCCAGTTTGTTCGCGTCTGTCATTTTAGGCCATTCGACTAAGTCCTCAATGGATTTATCCCCTAACAGAAACAACGTTTCTTCAAAATAACGCTGAATATCCAAGTCAGTAGGTTTTTCTGGAAAATGGATTCCCAGCTGCTTTAAAACCGTGAACTGAATATCCATAGCTTTACTCAGTTGGTTTTGGGCACTACAAGCGTTACTATGAATTTCATAGACTTTGATTTTATCTAAAACGGTATTGGCCTTAAGTAACACCACCTGAGCCAATCGTTCAGTTTCCTCAAAGTCTGTGCAAAGATACGCGGTTTCAGTGGCTTCCTCGTAAAGTGCTTTTGTCAGATCATACTGTGTTTGCCAGCTTTCTTGATCTAATAGTGCTAAGCCCATTTTAAGATATTGGAAAGCGGGTTGATAGGCGGATGAGGCTTTCGCTTTTTTCCCAGCGGACAGATTTAATTCGGCTAATCTGTGTTTTTCCGCTCGTTCCTCAATTAACTCATGCCCGGCATTCAGTTGATTAACAATGTCAAAAATCCCAGCTTCTAATTCTTCTTCAGGCGTGTTGGCTAATAATAAACGACCAATTTGCAAGTGAATGGTTTGCTTGTCGGTGTCCGCTATCAAAGAATAAGGCTGCTAACTTCAAGGCCGCTTGCGTGTGAGAAGGCAACTTGCCTATCTTGCCGGCCATCAATTCCACCACATTGTCGGTGATCTCAAGGGCCTTGATTTGCACAAAGTCACAGTGCCATTGCTGGGTGTTGATCTCAAAAACCAACAAGGCTTGTTCATACAACGATTTCAAAAATTCGTGGGTAAAAAAAGCATTGCCCTGAGTTTTTTCATAGACTAACTCAGTCAAAGGCTCCGCATAACTTGGCTCACACGTTAAGGCTTCGGCGATTAACGTATTGACATCCCATTTAGACAAATTTGGCAAGAAAATGGTGTTAACGGTGGCGCCAGCTTTTTTGATATCAGAAGCCGCCATCGTTAAGGGATGAGCGGCATCGACTTCATTGTCTCGATACGCGCCAATGATGAGGAAATAGTGACTGCCGGTATCTGTCATCAAGGTTTTGAGCAAATTCAACGAAGCCAAATCGGCCCATTGCAAGTCGTCTATAAACAACACGAGCGGATGTTCTGGTTGGCAAATCGCCCGGAAAACGTTTTGAAAAACCAGATTAAAGCGGTTTTGCGCCTCGGTGGGGCCTACTTGGGCAACGGCAGGTTGTGGGCCTATCACTAATTTTAATTGACCCATCACGTCAATTAATAGTTGGCCGTTGTTACCGACAGCATTTAGGATTTCCTCGCGCCACCGGTTGAGTTCTTCGGCACTTTCGGTGAGCAGATAGTTGCAAAACGCATTAAAGGCTTGCGTGATGGCGAAGTAGGGAATATTGCGCTGGTATTGATCAAATTTGCCGGCCGCAAAATAACCGCGTTTTTCGGTCATCGGTTTGTGGACTTCATGCACCAACGCCGATTTGCCCACACCAGAATAGCCGGCGACTAACATCATTTCACCTGCACCTTGACTAACACGTTCAAAGGCTTGCAATAAGGTGTTGACTTCGTTTTCGCGGCCATAGAGTTTTTGTGGGATTTGCAGTTTGCCAGAAAAGTCGTTTTGTGCTAGTTGAAAAAATTCAATGTGAGCGGTTTTAGCAAACTGAA
>NBMI01000196.1 GCA_002085445.1 Candidatus Parabeggiatoa sp. nov. 2 | reverse complement strand
AGGCCGTCGGCCGTCACGTTGCCACTGCCAGTGCCGCCTTTGTTGACAGTCAGTTGGTATGTAGAGGGTGGCCGCAGATTAAAGGTGGCCGTGACGGTTTGCGCCTCCGTTAGGGTCATTTGGCAACGGGTTGCGGTGCCAGTGCATGCGCCTGTCCAGCCGGCAAAGACAGAGTCAGCAGACGCGTTTGCTGTTAAGGTGACTCGTGTCCCTTGTGTTAACGCTTGGGTGCAAGTGCTGCCACAATTAATGCCGTTTCCAGTGACATTGCCGCTGCCAGTACCGTCTTTGCTAACGGTAAGTGAGTGCTTGACCAAATTAAAGGTGGCCGTGACGGTTTGCGCCTCCGTTAGGATGACTTGGCAACTGCTTTCGGTGCCTGTGCAGGCCCCGGCCCAAGCGGCAAAGGCGGAATCGGCCGAAGGCGTGGCCGTCAAGGTGATTTGTGCGTTTTCTGCATACTGCTCACTGCAATCACTTCCGCAATCAAGGCCGTTTGCCGTGACTTTGCCGCTGCCAGTACCGTCTTTGCTAACAGTCAGTTGATACGTGGGTACCGAATTAAAGGTGGCCGTCACGACTTGCGCCTGACTCATCGTCACTTGACAAGTGGTGGCCGTTCCTGAGCAAGCATCACTCCAGCCGGCAAAGATAGCGTCGTTAGCGGAAGTGGCGGTTAAAGTGACCCGCTTGTTTTCCTCATACACTTCGGTACACTCACTGCCACAATCAATCCCGTTGCCGGTGACTTTGCCAGTCCCGGTGCCGTCGTTGCTGACAGTCAGTGAATAGGTGATCACAGGCGTTGGATCAATCACCGTTGAGTCACATGATGCCAATGGCGTTTGCGCTTTTTCCCAGCCCGGCGCTTTCTCGTTAAGCCATGTGATGAGTGTTGGATCAGTAGCAATTAAGTGGTTATTATCCAATGCTAAAGTTATCCTACCTAAATCGACTAACGAAGGTGGGATTGTTCCGCAGAGCTTGTTGTCATTCAAATAAAGGTAACTTAGACGTTCCAAACTGCCCAACGAAGCAGGAATTTCTCCGCTTAATTGGTTGTTTTGTAAATAGAGCCTAGACAGACTACCGGGCAGTGCCGGGATAGGGCCGCTTAGTTGATTGTTTTGCAACCCGAGGTACGACAAACTCTTTAGGGCACTTAAATCTGGGATTGCCCCACTCAGTTGGTTGTCGTTTAAATAGAGATTCCGCAAATCAACCAAGTTACTTAAGTCAGGGATAGAACCGCTCAGTTGATTGTTTTGCAAATCCAGTGTCTGCAAATTGACCAAAGCATTTAAATTGGGGATGGAGCCACTCAGGAGGTTGTCACTCAAATCGAGTGTTTGTAGATTAGTGAGAGCGTTTAACGAGGCCGGAAGAGAGCCACTCAGTTTGTTGTGGTTCAACTCGAGGCGATACAACTTGGTTAAGGCACTTAAATTAGGAAGAGTCCCTTTCAAGTTGCTGGACCTCCGCTGAATATAGCTAACATATCCATCCCGACAAATCACGCCATACCAACTGCATGGCTTGCTGGTTACTTTCCAATTGCTAGAATTGAACCAATTAGGCCCGTTGGTGCTGTCATAGAGTGAAACGAGGGTATCACATTGGTCTTTTAGAGTCCCATCTGTGACACTGTCACTGTCGCAGTTACCGAATTTCTCGAAATCACGGTAACCGGTAACCGGTGTGCTGGGACTACTTGGCCCTTGAGCGTCTTGAGCAATGACCCAATAAATGTAGACTTTATTGTTCATCACCGAGTCTTCGTACGAAGCTTGGCTTACGCCACTGGCGATGGCCGTTGCGGTATTTGGCCCCGGCCACCGCATTCCACGTAATGCGGACGGTGGTTGGAAATTTACCTTGGGTCGCTTGGACACTGGTGGGCGGACTGGCCGCATGTGCAACGGGCAATGCTCCCGCAAGTCCTATCAGTAAGATACTGATGAGAGGTCTCATGTTTTTCTCCTATTTATATATATATGTAATCGTGGGCGATAAATCGCCTACTACAAACGACTACAAACGACTACAAACGACTACAAACGATTGGTGATATAATCGCCGCCCGTTCAAGGGTTTTCAGTGATCAGTTATCAGTTATCAGTTATCATTTATCACTTAATAAGTTATCAGTTAATCAGTGATCAATGTCGCATTGTTGTAGTATTTCTGTCGCATTGTTGTTAGTTTAGTTTTTGATTTAAAATCAACTAGATATGAGTTTAGGTTCATCTAAATGCAACACGAACACGACAACTTTGCTATTATCAGTTAATCAGTTATCAGTTAATCAGTTATCCGTGATCACTAAAATAACCTGATTGTAACTGTTTAAATGTATAACTTGTTGAATTTTATTGATTATATCAATACCATATTTATTCACATTCAACCCTTTCGGGGTTGTCGCGTCGGGGGCACATTTTCCACAGGTTGCACCTGTGGCTATTCACATTCAACCCCTTCGGGGTTGGGGCCCTCCCCGGCCCTTCCACAGGTTGCACCTGTGGCTATTCACATTCAACCCCTACGGGGTTGGCACTTTGACAAGGTATCAACAAAATCCGCTATAATCAGGAAATAACTGTTCACGGAAAAACGGAGGCTCATTCTAGGCTATTCAATGTCGCATTGTTGTAGTATTTCTGTCGCATTGTTGTTAGTTTAGTTTTTTATTTAAAATCAACTAGATATGAGTTTAGGTTCGTCTAAATGCAACACGAACACGACAACTTTGCTATTATCAGTTATCTGGTTAGCCTGGGGATCAATCCCCAGGCTAAAAGCTCAAGTCTGCTAAAGCAGACTGACTCCCCCAACCTTGGCTAAAAGCTCAAGCCTGGGGATCAATCCCCAGGCTATAGCATTTCCCGATTTGGTTAAATACAAAACCCTTATTTACATTCAACCCCTTCAGGGTTGACTCATTTTTTCGCATACCCCAGGTTTCACCTGGCAATGTCGCATTGTTGTAGTATTTCTGTCGCATTGTTGTTAGTTTAGTTTTTGATTTAAAATCAACTAGATATGAGTTTAGGTTCATCTAAATGCAACACGAACGCAAAAGCTTTGCTGAATTATTAAGGGAACGTTTAGACCGGAAAAATCTCACGCCTGGACAACTCGCTAGCATAATGGGTGTAAACCCTAGCACTGTTTATCTATGGTTGAAAGGAGAGACTGAACCTCAGCCTAATGATCATAGGCGGAAGGGATTATTGAGATGTATTAAGCCCTTGGGTTTTCAATATGCCAATGAATTCAACCAGTTTTTAGAAGCCGCGGGACAGCCAGTGCTAAACAACGCGGAGCTGCAAAAATATTTTCCACACTCGAAATTTGAGCCGCCACCCCCTCAATTTGCTACGTCGTCTAATAACGAAG
Source organism: Candidatus Parabeggiatoa sp. nov. 2 (assembly GCA_002085445.1). GTDB lineage: Bacteria > Pseudomonadota > Gammaproteobacteria > Beggiatoales > Beggiatoaceae > Parabeggiatoa. The sequence goes on along the minus strand of NBMI01000196.1, from coordinate 7,277 downwards.
AATGGCAAGAACCCGAATATCCGATAAATAACAACTTGCCGGGTGTTATTTTTATTGACTATATAAAAGGACTTTTTCTCAAGCTATCGCAGCTTAATCCTTATCCGATCATGTTGTTATTAACTCAAGCCCATTGGGATGAGCCACCGTGCCGGGATGCCATCTTAGCCCGGGCAAGACAACTTTATTCTGATGCAAATGTGTTGCATATCCATCCGCCCGTGAGTTTAAGTGTGGATTCGGAGAGTTACTTTGCAGACTTGGGTAAACAATGTGGCATGGAGTGCGTCAAAAAAGAATATGATTTTGAAAAATCACTCAAAGCTCGGGTAGAAAAAACTGACCGTTTGTTTTTATTAGTCAGTCGTTTTGAACAAGGTGTGCCGTCTCTAGGTAAACAATTAGCCAGCATGATGCGGGATATCAGTGAAACTTATCCTAATCATTTTCATCTGGTACTTTGTGGTGGTAAAAAATTGGTCGCGTTAAAATATGAAAATAATGACTTATCGCTGTTAAATTTTGCCACCGTTGAACATTGGCCCGAATTGGGCCGTGCGGAAGTTAAGGCCTTGGGCGAACATCGTTTTGAATTAGATTTGGATGATGCGACAGCGGATGAATTGTTGGAAGTGAGTGGGGGACATCCGCAGTTACTTGATGAGTGTCTAAAACTCAAAAATAAAAACAGTCGTCCGTTAAAATCAACTGATTTTATTGAAGAATTGACGCAATGTGATGCCCTTTGGCAATCATTTCAGCCATTTAAGAAAGAGCAACAGGCTCGACAAGTGATCTGTGAATGGTTAAAGCAAGACAAATTGGCCGACTGGCAACCTTATATTCAGAATGAGTTATTGCGTGAATTGTATTGGGAAAATTTGTTGGTGAAGCGCGATAATAACGGCAAGCATGAATTGGAGTGGCGGTGTGACGCGGTGCGGATGGCAGGGAAAACGATTTTGATGTGTGGTTAAACGACATGGATTTGGTATACTGGAGTCCAAGATTTATCTTGGAGGGGAGTCCAAGATTTATCTTGGACGTCGGAGAAGGAGTCCAAGATTTATCTTGGACGTCGGGGGGAGAGTCCAAGATTTATCTTGGACGTCGGGGGGAGAGTCCAAGATTTATCTTGGACGTCGGCGGGCGGGGAGTCCAAGATTTATCTTGGACATCGGGGGGCGGGGAGTCCAAGATTTATCTTAGATGTCGGGGGGCGGGGAGTCCAAGATTTATCTTGGACGTCGGATAAATATACAAGGATTTGGTATAAGCAAGGATGAAAAAAATCAACGGAAAAAATATGAGCCGGGGAGGGGGCCACAACCCCGAAGGGGTTGAATATGAAACGCAGTAACTCGCTACGCGAGATAATAGTCCCAGGTGAAACGCAGTAACTCGCTACGCGAGATAAACTTGGGGAGAGTCAAGGAGGGGGCCACAACCCCGAAGGGATTACATAAGGAAATAGTCTGAATTCACAAAATTTATCACGGTAATAAACTTTATTTAATTGAGATTGAATAATGGCTTTTAATGAAAAATGGGTTCACATTCAACCCCTTCAGGGTTGGGGCCTCTCGCACGGCCATTCCCCAGGTTGCACCTAGGGCTATTCATATTCAACCCCTTCAGGGTTGAGGCCCAATTAATTGTTAATGATTAATGATTAATGATTAATGTAGGAGTGTGGGTAGGGCCGAAAAGGCCCTTTTTTTCATTTCATTTAATATATCGATTTTCAGATAATTAATTATTTAGTCCCCTTTAGGGGACTTGAGCTTTCAGACAATTGCTTTAGCTGTTGGCTGCCAAATTAATTATTTAGTCCCCTTTAGGGGACTTGAGCTTTCAGACAATTGCTTTAGTTGGCTGCCAAATTAATTATTTAGTCCCCTTTAGGGGACTTGAGCTTTCAGACAATTGCTTTAGCTGTTGGCTGCCAAATTATTTTTCTGACAATCTATAGGAGACTTGGATGGCAGTACATTTACGAAAATCCGTTGCCGCTCAAATACTGGGTGGCTTGCTGGCGTTGATTTTGATGTTCTCATGGGTACCAAGTGCTGTAGCCGACGACTACATACCGGGGTTGTTGCGCGTCATGGTGAATATCAGATTCAAAAGTGACAAGTGCAAAAATCTCAATAAGTGCATCGATGCCTTACTGAAAAGTTACGGTAAGCGTATCAAAGTTCTGCCCAACAAAAAGGGGCGCAAGAGCTGGCCTCCTTATCGGAACATTCTCGTCAAGGCAGGTCATGAAAAAACCTGGATTTCGACGTTGAAAAAATCTCCGGTGGTAAAAAGAGTCAAACGGCTTAGAGAAAGCGATGATCGCCTACCTACGATGGCTGACAACAAAACGCTCGGAACCCCGTTTTTTTTGCTTAAAGGCAACGGCGATAAAGCACTCTTTGAAAGTCTGCCAGACTTTTTGAGAGAAACGTATCAAGGCAAATGCGATGACTGTATCCAGTCAGAGGAGTCTTTTCCGCGCTCCAAAAGAGTTCTAGTGGCTTACCTCAACCGAGAAGTCATCAAAGAAGAGGACTTTGTTGAAACTTTAGAGTTCACGTTTTTGATGATCGATGGCGAGGAACTGGAATTTACCACAATTGTCAGCGGCCAATATGCGCCTAATAGCCAACAGGGAGTGCCACCGACTGAATTCCAAAACATGGAATCCCAATACGACGAACAGTTAAGGGCTTACACGGCTGAGATTAAAGGGAAATTAGAGAACTACTTAAGCAAGTAGCAAACTTTAGTTTGGCAGTTATCAGTTATCAGTTATCAGTTATCAGTTATCAGAAGTCCAAACTTTAGTTTGGCAGGAAGGAGTACAACGGATACGCGAAATAAACGGATAAAAAGGCTACCCTTCATCGCTGCGGCGACAGTCGTTTTCCGGCCAACCTAAAGTTTGGGCTCCTTTACACTGATAACTGATAACTGAACACTGATAACTGATCACTGTTCACTGAAAAGGCGGCCTTGGAATGACATCACAAAGGGGCCAATAAGCCGCGCCGCTTCAAGCAGTTGTCTTCCAGGCTTGGTTTGATTTCGTACTTGAATAAGCTTTTCACGCTGTATATCATTCAGCGCTTTTGGCGCGTTTTGAGTTTTCATAGCGCGTTGATAAAAATCAAGTTCAAACTGACGAACTGTTTCGTTGTTGTCTTTAAGAGTCCACAAAGTCATTAGCAGATTTTGTGTGCCCGCTTGAACAAACCCCCGCCGCAAACCCAAAACACCCTCACCAGCACGTCCTTCGCCACGCCCAGTGTCGCAGGCTGAAAGCATTGTTATCCATGTTTCTTGCAATTTCAAATGACCCACTTCATCGGCCGTCAAAATACCATCATTTTCAGGCGGAAAAATGTACTCACCTTCGTCCCAAGCATCCAATGTGGTTTGTGCGCCCGCTAATGCTAAAAAACTGCGGTGCATAGGATTGCTTAACAGTTTCAATGGGGGTTGGAGATCAATACCACTGGTTGTTAAGGAAAAATCAAGTACAACGCGTTCAGTTGTCGGATGTAAGAAAATCCCATGGGTTGCGAAGTGCAAAATACGCGGTGAGCGTTCCAAATAAAGTCGCTTCTCGGTGGCATCAAAATCAAAGAAAGTGTTTACACGCCAGTTGTTGGCGTCACCCATTTTCTTTAATTCGTTCGCTTCTGTCAGAGTGCCTTCGAGTAAGGGCAATTGGAGAGAATTCAGATACGCTTGCCGATCCACAGAACGAATACGCCCGGCTCTCTCGTCTTCTAGCTCATCTTCAGCGTAATCTTCAGCAGCTTGACCTTCCCAATCACTTAAGGCATACACAGCCATCGTCAATTCTTCTACGCTTTGAGTTTCGCGCAGCAGATCACGTCCAGAGGCGACATAATAGAGATCAACGTTTTTCAGCAAAAACGCGTTTTGAGGCGTAAGCAAAGTCGCATAAGAGACAAAATTGAGCTCGCCATCAGGACTAATAATCACTGTCTTGACGGTTGTCTTTGGTAATTTAGCCTCAATCGGTGCCCAAAGCCGTTGGTAAAGTGCTTGGAGCAATTGCGTAACGGCTTGTTCATCATACCGTTGGCAATCATTCTTCTTATCCTTCTTGCATCTCATCATTTTTTGGTAATCAAGAATCTTCTTCTCCAGAGCATCCGCCTTGCCCAAAGGCACCCAAATCGGGTCACCCGTTTTTGGGATGATGACGGCACCATAATAGGCTTCAGTGTCCCGCAGGCCCACAAAATGCTTATAGCGAATAAACTCAACCAACACGCTACCTTCGGGCAAGACGGCCTGCACCTCCTGAAACTCAATCTCCAAAGCCTGACGCGCCTCTCCCACCTGTCGAGCGAGGCCAGATTCCAGCTTCTTCAATTGCATTTCCAACTGTTCCAGTTGTGAGACAGGTTTTGCTTTGGCGGCCGCATCGTCTTTCGGGATTGTCATCCACAATTTCATCAATCGCCATTTGAGCGATTGAATCTCTTCCTTGACTTTGGGAGCGCCCACGACTTGAGAGTCTTCTATTAAAGAATCCAGCACCACCCCTTTGTTATGAAGAATCGCGTTAGCCAACGGTTTGGCATTCCCAGTTTTGTTAGCCACTCTGGCTAACAAGTCATAAGAAGGGTACGAGCGTTTTTGATACGCCAATCGCTGATGTTCTGAACCAAAGGAGAGAATATTTTTGAGGACATTCTCTGACAAGGGTTGCGTTTTCAAGGCAAGAGAAACCGCCTCTTTAATCTTGCCTTGATCGAATTTTAAGGCGGCCAAATGTTGCATCACTACAACCGTCATGGGATGGTTTTTAACCAAGCTTTGTTTGAAGGTGTTCAACGCGTTTTGAAAATGCGCCTCGGCCTGCTCAAATTCGCTAGTTTTGTGATAAAACATCGCTAGATGGTGATTGCTGATGCCGATGAGATGGGCACGATGGCGTTGAGGCTTAGAGGCTTTTTCAGAGAACGCCACTGCTTGTTTTAATAAGCGTTCTGCCTCAATATCATCCTTCAGCAAGTGAGAAAGGTAGCCTCGCTGGGTAAGCGTCAGCACAGAAAAATGAGACTCTCGCCATGCAGGGAGTTTTTGGTAGATATCTGAAGCATCTTTATAGTATTGCTTGGCTTTAGTGTAGTCGCCTTTTTGTTGATAAACCCAGCCCAAACCCTGATGAATGGCACCTTTGAGAAAATGGGGTGAACTCACCTTCTTATTGATGAGCGTCAATGCGGTTTGAAACTGACGTTCGGCCTTATCGTAGTCACCCAAGATACCCCCGTAGAACTGGGCCATGTTTTGGCGAAGAGAAACTTCTCTATAGCCTTCAAATAGTCCTAAGAGGCGATAAGGCATCTTGTCAAACGGCGATAGTTCAACCTGTTTCAATTCTACCAGCGCATCCAGTGCCTCTTGGTAGAATTGCTCCGCTTTTGCATAGTCGCCCATCGCGATATAAACAATCGCTAGGTTTTGCATACCGATGAGCGTATTAGGATGATTGGGGCCTAGGGCCTCTAAGCTTTTTGCCAATGTCACGGCCTTCTCATAGTTATCCCTCGCTTTGGGATAATCACCGATTAAGTTGTAAAGCAACCCCAAATTGTTATAAATCGCGGCCGTATCATAATGACGCGGATAATTTTTTTCCATGATTCGCACCGCTTCCTTCAGGACTCTTTCAGCGTTATCATAGTCTCCCAGAGTGCGGTAAAGTAAGGCCAGAAAGTTGAGGCCTCTGGCAATCCGATAATCTTCGGCCCCCCACCACATTTTCGCCATGGGCAGAATAGTGTCCTCATAAATCGGGATAGCATCGGGAATGCCTACTCGCAAATCAAACAAGATGTTGTCTGGCTCACCGTCAAGCCACCCCACCGGTAAATTGACATCACCCTGTTTTTGCAATGTCTGCAAATTTTGCAAGAACTGAAACGGCGACTGTTCGGCGAGTGAGTAGAAAGACAAGAACAAAAGGCCGAATAAGGCAGCGCTCAATAAAACCCCTTTTAAAATAACGGGATAAGAAAACACCTTTGTCGTTTTCATCGTTTTAAAAAATCTCCTGATTAAATTTGAAGGCTGCGAAGCCTATCAAATTTGAAGATAAATTTCAACTAACAAGTACAACTAACAAGTACAACGGATACGCGAAATAAACGGATAAACCTAAAAACGTTCTGTCGTAGTGAATAGCCCCAGGTGAAACCTCTTGTCCTTAGACATAAGTTTTTTTTTAAATAATTGATTTTTATGGCTTTTAAAGAGTAGGCCCCACGTAAGAGATTCATTAAAAATCAATGCTCTTTTATCCGTTTATTTCGCGTATCCGTTGTACTTGTCAATGAGCGTAGGTCTGCCAAACTAAAGTTTGGACTCCTATTGACTGCCAAACTAAGAGGCTGTTTTGGAAAACCAGCAACTATTGATTTAAAAATATTATATTTATCAGCTTCAATTATTATCATTTATAAATAAATCAGTTATTATTTTTCCAAAACGGCTTCTAAAATCTACGCAAAAGTTTTGGGCGCATTCCATTTTCCGGGTACTTTGTTAATAACGATAACACTTAATTCGTTTATCCGCGTAATTCGTTGTACTTAATTCGTTTATCCGCGTAATTCGTTGTACTTGTCAGTGAGCGTAGGTCTGCCAAACTAAAGTTTGGACTCCTATTGACTGAAAAACGATATAATCAATATGAATAAACAGAAATTGTTTGGATATTTGTACGCATTGTTTTACAGTGTAAGTGTCTTAGCGGCCGTGCCGCCACCTTTGCTATCACAAGGAGAACAGTTTGACAACCTTGACACTGTACTCGCCAATATCATGCCTCGTAAGCCCGTTTTAGCGGTGGCCGTCAGTCCAGACGGCAAATTCTTGGCGTCTGCTTCTGATAATAATACCATTTATTTATGGGATATAGCCTCCGGCCGAGAACTCAAACGGTTAAAAGGAGATTCTGACAAATCCATCAATGCCATCACTTTTAGTCCAGATGGCAAAATTCTCGCGGCCGGCGCGAGTGACAAATCAGTGTATTTATGGTATATAAAATCAGGCCAACAAATCAAACGGCTAGATAAACATTCTGACGATGTGATGGCCGTCGCTTTTAGTCCAGACGGCAAAACGTTAGCCTCAAGCGATGTCGAAGGCAACGTGTACTTATGGGATTTGGTAATAGGCCAATTCATTCAATCCCTAACAGGGCATTCAGCCTCAGTCAATGCCATAGCCTTCAGTCCAGA
>NBMI01000195.1 GCA_002085445.1 Candidatus Parabeggiatoa sp. nov. 2 | reverse complement strand
TGCTTTATCCTTTTTTATAACGAATCCTTGTAGTTGCTTTATCCTTTTTTATAACGAATCCTTGTAGTTGCTTTATCCTTTTTTATAACGAATCCTTGTAGTTGTTTTATCCTTTTTTATAACGAATCCTTGTAGTTGCTTTATCCGTTATAAATCTTGGACTCCTGCCAAGATAAATCTTGGACTCCTGCCAAGACTGCCAAGATAAATCTTGGACTCCTGAATCACTGATATAACCAGACTCGCATCAGAGAAATAAGTTTATCAGTATCTACCGGTTTAGACAAATAATCATTCGCGCCCGCTTCAATACATTTGGCTTTGTCGCCCTTCATGGCTTTGGCGGTGAGAGCGATAATGGGCAGTTTGCAAAAGCGTTCTTGCGCTCTAATCTTCTGCATGGCTTCGTATCCGTCCAATTCGGGCATCATAATGTCCATCAAGACGATGTTTATGTCAGGATGTTTGTCCAATAATCCTAGGGCTTCGTTGCCATTTTCAGCTACCACAATTTCCATCTGTTTGTCCTCCAAAACGGTTGCCAAAGCAAAGGTGTTACGCATATCATCATCCACTATCAGCACTTTTTTATTCTTCAGAATCGCTTCCTTGTCATGCACCTTGTGTAGCATGTTGCGTTTGTCTTGGGGTAAGTTGGCTTCCACCTGATGGAGAAAAAGGGTGGTTTCGTCTAACAATCGTTCCCGCGATTTGACGGCTTTGACTGTGATATGCGTTTCACATTGCTGTAGTGCTTGGTTTTCAGCCGCTGTCAGTTCTCGGAGGGCATAGAGAATGACCGGTATCTGGGATAAGTTGTCTTCCTGATAGAGTTGTTTAAGCAGTTCAATGCCAGAACCTTTTTCGACATCGATATCGACGACAATGCAGTCAAACGGTGTTTTGTTGAGGTATTCGTTGGCTTGTGCTAGGGTTTCAGCGAGCGTGGTTTGGACTTCCCCGCTCCCAACGGGAATATGTCGGGTTTGGGGATTATCTTTGAGCCTTTCCATGACGCTCCAACCGTCTAGTTGCGGTAATCTCACATCGAGAATAATGGCATGGGGTTGGTATTCGTCTGCCAAAAGTAAGCCGGTTTTGCCATCTTCGGCGACAAGGCATTTAAAGCCTCGTTCTCGTGCCAGTTGCATGAGAATGCCATAAAATTGACGATCATCTTCAATAACCAAAATGGATTTGTCCGACGGTTGTAGATTGTCTCTGTCGTCGGCTATTTTTTCATGCGTCGTGTCATCTTGAGAAACCAAGTTTGTTGAAACTCCTTGGTTTCTACTTTCTTGAGAACCCCCGTTTTTTGAAAAAACGGGGTTTCTATTCTCTCTCGGTTCGGGTTTTTGCCCGTCGTCTAGCGGCAGGTAAAGCGTAAAAGTGCTGCCTTTACCTTCTTCACTGTCTAATTGAAGTTCTCCACCGAGCAGTCGGGCTAATTGGCGGGAAATGGATAAGCCTAGCCCGGTTCCCCCATAGCGGCGGCTGGTGCTGCCGTCCGCTTGTTGGAAGGCTTCAAATATAACTTTATGTTTTTCTTTGGGAATGCCAGCGCCGGTATCGGCGACGCTGAAAGCCAAAATATCCCCTTGGGGGGATTTTAATTTTATATCCAGTTTTATTTCGCCTTTGTCAGTGAATTTAAAGGCATTGGACAGCAAGTTGTTGATAATTTGTTGAAGCCGTTGCGCGTCAGTCCGCAAGACGGGGGGCAAGTCATCAGCAACGGTGATGTCCAAAGCCAGTCCTTTTTTCTGTGCAACATGGCGGAATTTTTGTTCAACGGTCTCTACCAGCGCCGCCAGTGGCATATCTTCAAGATGAACTTCTATTTTACCGGCTTCCACCTTGGATAAATCGAGGATTTCGTTGATGAGTGTGAGCAAGTCGTTGCCGGCACTGTGAATCGTCCGCGCATATTCTACTTGTTTGTCAGTTAAATTGCCTTCGGTGTTACCTTTCAACAGTTGTGCCAGAATAAGCAGACTGTTTAATGGGGTACGTAATTCATGGGACATGTTGGCGAGAAATTCCGATTTATATTGACTCGCCAGTTCCAGTTCTTTCGCTTTGGTTTCAATGGCTTGTTGGCTTTTTTCTAACGCGATATTTTTTCCCAGAATGGCCTCTTTTTGTTGCTCTAAATCGCCAGTGCGTTCTTCAAGTTCTTCGTTAGCATGACGCAGTTCTTCTTGTTGGGTTTGTAATTCTTCGGATTGGCTTTGCAGTTCTTCATTGCTTTGTTGTAGGGCCGCCTGTTGACTTTGCAATTCCTCGGTTTGGCCTTGCAATTCTTCAGATTGCGCCTGGGTTTGTTGCAAGAGTTCCTGCATCTGTTGGCGTGATTGGGCCGAATTGATGCCAATAGCAATCGCTTGATTGATAAATTCAATCTGCACTTCTGTAAAGACTTTGAAAGAGGCGAGCTCAATAATACCTTTGAGCGTGTTTTCGTAAAGAAACGGTGTCACTAAAATGGTACGGGGTGTGCTGCGTCCCAATCCCGATTGAATGCAGATATAGTCCACCGGGGGTTCGGTAATAATAATCGTTTTCCGTTCTAAGGCCACTTGTCCCACCAAGCCTTCACCGATTTTAAATTCATTTGACAGTTTTTTACGCCACGTATAGGCATGACTCGCTATCATTTTCAGGTGGCCGTGCTTAGGGTTTTCTTGAAACAGATAAAGTGCGCCAATTTGGGCTTCTAGGTAGGGAGTCATAAAATTAATTGTGTTTTCAGCGAGTTGTAAAACCTCTTGTTCACCACTTAGCTGGTCATTTAATTGAGTTTGCCCTGTTTTGAGCCAATTTTGTTCGGCATTTTTGGCCGTCGTTTTCGCCATCTGGGCTGCGGCGGATTCCAAGGCTTTTTTGATTTGTACGAAGTCGCCTCGGTATTCGGTATCAGGCATAATGTGCAAGTGGCCTTCCACTAATCCTTTAGACACGCGAACAATATCTTCAATCACTTGCTGCAAGCAGGTTAAGGTGGTTTCGATGGCGTTTTTGATTTGTATAAAATCACCTCGGTATTCGGCTTTTGGCATGATGTGCAAGTTACCGTCGGCCAATCCTTGTGAAAGTTTTACAATATCTTCAATCACTTGCTGCTGAATGCTTAAGGTGGTTTCTAGGGCATTCTTGATGGGTGCAAAATCACCTTGGTATTCGGCTTTTGGCATGACTTGTAAGTTGCCTTCAGCGAGTCCTTGAGAAACTTGGACAATATCTTCAATTAATTGTTGTTTCTCCTTTAATTGTTGCTGATTAATACGAAATTGTTGATTGAAAGCTTCGGCTAAGAGGCGCAATTCTTGTGTGCCGGTTGGCGTTAGGGCAAAATCCACTGCTGTCACTTCGCGCTCCTGTAACTCGTTAATGTATTTGGCGACGGGAAGGCTCAATTGAGTTTGAAAAACCCATAAGACGATGCCCATACCCATCAAAATGAGGAAAACCATGATAACCAGGACGAAGGTGGCGGTTTGGGTTTTGCGTTGAGCGGCCTGAACTTCTCGCGCCGTGCGTGCATTCATTAGGCGCTGAAATTGGGCAATGGGTTCCATGATAATGTGCTTGTCGGCCTCGTATTGGGCATCAAACATGATTTCTCTGGCAACTCTCTTTTTGTTCTCGGCACTGAGTTTGATATCTTCGCCACTGAGTTGCCAAGCCGCGACAGCGGGGTGCATTGAAGATTTGGGGGTGCCTTGGGCCTCCAATACCAGGCGCATGGAGCGCGTTTCGGTGGCAACGAGTGCGTCGGAATTTTGCTTGGCTAATTTGAGCCGGTCAAATTCTTCCAGCGGAGCCTTCGATTCCTTGATGTGGGCCAAAACCTGGTCTCGGGTTTTGGTGACTTCGATTTCTTTCCAGTAATTTTGAAGGTGTTTAATGTTGCCGGTGACGGCAAATTTACGGGCTTCATCGGTCAGATAGTCGGAGGCATCAGCTAGATCGATGCCCAGTTGTTTGAACTCGGCTTGCCGGGCGACGGCTTTATTGTGTTCTTGGATAGCAAGTCCAGCGAAGTAAACGCTGCCGCCTAGCAGAAGCGCCATTAAGAAAGATGCAATACCGGCGATGGTGTTGATGGTAGATTGTTTGATAATCATTGTTACTTTTTTGGTAATGGGTAATTTTTTCAGTCAAGGGCCATCAATCATTTCACAACATGGCCCTCAAACGCCAGTTTGACTTTTTATCCGTTTATCCACGTCATCCGTTGTACTACTTAACCGAACTGTGAAAATGGGAATGCGCCCGGGCCATCAATTTGACAACATGGCCCTCAAACGCCAGTTCGACTTTATCTCGTTTCGCTCTCAACGATGTTTCGTTCTTCGCTCCGCGAGATAACGATGTTTCAGTTTTTAACAGTGTAAAGTATAACTAACTAGTGCAGTAAAGCGGAAATCTTCATACCACCCTACCGCCAACCACCTCAGCCAACAGCTAAAGCGGTTGTCTAAAAGCTAAAGTAGGCTAAAGCCTACTAACTCTCTTATGAGTACCCGTGCAAGAGTTTGAAAGGTTTATGGATACAAAAGTAATTGTTTTTGTTATGTTTATTTTTTTTTAAGACCTGCACGGGCATTTAGTGCCCTTTAGGGTACTTGAGCTTTTAGACAACTGCTTTAGCTGTTGGCTGAGAAATCTTGTTGCCAGATGGCCTTGGGATTGGAGCGATCCTGCACTGGTATTCTGTCAATGTTCTATTGACGGGTAACAGGTTTTAACTTGGCACTGCCAAACTAAAGTTTGGACTCCGGCACTGCCAAATCATAAAAATCAATGAATTATAAAAAAGTATTAATTGAAAATTATTTTATCAGGTTTCTCCTGTCGTCGAAATGAAATCTTTGTTCATTTTTCATTTTTCATTTTTCATTTTTCATTCGCATTGATCACTGTTTTGCTTGTGCAAGGCTGACGCATCGGTAATGAGTTGATGAAGATGCAAGATTAAGTCTTCTTGATTGCAAGCGTCTTTTTTGAAGACGGTTTTTACATGCTTATTTAAGTCGGCTTGCTCTTGGGCACTGATATTTTTCGCTGTCAATACCACAACTGGCGTTGAACGCCATTTGTCATTGTCTTGCAAACGAGCCAAAAATTCAAACCCATCCATCACAGGCATTACCAAGTCCAGTAGAATCAAGGCAGGTTTTTTATGTTCAAGATGTTCTAGGGCAACTTGTCCATTTTCGGCTTGAAAGACGTGCCAACCTTTAAATTCAAGGAGAGGGCTAATGCTTTCGCGGCACATTTTATCATCGTCAACAACCATGACTAAACCGGGTGAATCCTCACCGATGTGGTATTTTTCTAAAATGGCGGCCAGTTGATGACGCACTTCAGCTTTGTCAATGCACTCTGTCGCACCCATAGCCGAGCCTTTTTGTTTATCTTCTTCCATAGTGATCATAATCACCGGGATGTGTGCTAAGAGCGAATCATTTTTCAGAGTGGATAGTATCTGCCATCCTTCCATATCAGACATCTGGACATCAAGAATAATGGCATCGGGACGGAGTTTGTAAGCGAGTTTGAGCGCTTCATCTCTATTGGCAGCGACGGCTACCGCATAACCGAGTTTGCTTAGGTCATTTTTTAGGCTATCACGCACACTGGCATCATCATCAATGACGAGCACAATCCCATCTCCCTCTAACAATGCGGATATTCCCGATTGAGTAACCGAGGATTTTTTGTCTGGGAGTGTTGCTATCTGGACTTGTACTGGCAAAGAGAGCATAAAGGTGCTACCGATCCCAAATTCGCTTTCTACCCAGATGCTACCGCCCATCATTTGAGCGAATTGTTTGGTAATGACTAAACCTAAACCGGTGCCACCATAGCGGCGGGTGGTAGAAGAATCTGCTTGAGTAAAGGGTCGAAATAGTTTTTGCTGTTGTTCTTCTGTCATGCCAATGCCATTGTCAGCCACGCAAAAATTTCTCCATTCGCTATCACGCTTGACTTCAAGACGAATGACACCCTTTTCGGTAAATTTTGCGGCGTTGCTGATTAAATTCAACAGCATCTGGCGTAATTTGGTGATATCAGTGTGCATGTTACCCAAGTTGTCATCAAATACGATTTTCAGGGCGTTGGTTTTTTTCTCAACCAGTGGTTGAACGGTAGCAATCACTTCATTGAGGATAGTGGCAAGATCGAAAGTTTCAAGAAACAAATCCATCTTGCCAGCTTCTATTTTAGAGAGATCGAGTACGTCATTGATCAGTCCCAATAAATGCTTGCCAGCCGCGTAAATTTTTTGCAAATCTGGAACAAAATATTCCTGCCCGGCGTCTTCGGCTTCTTCCTGTAACATTTCGCTATAGCCAATGATGGCATTTAACGGAGTACGGAGTTCGTGACTCATATTTGCCAAAAATTGACTTTTCGACCGGTTAGCGGCTTCAGCGACTTGTTGTGCTTGCTCCGCTTGAATCCTAGCCGTTTCTGCTAACCTTTGTGCTTGTTCCGCTTGATTTTTAGCTTCCAAGAATTCGGCCGTGCGTTCCTCAACTCGGTGTTCCAATTCGTTGCGTGCTTTTAATAGTTCGGCCGTGCGTTTGGTAACTTTGCGTTCCAAATCAATTTTATGCTGACGATCTTGTTCAATAAAACGCACATAGGACTTAATTCTGTTAATTAATTGAGGCGCATCAATGGGTTTCGTCAGATAGTCAACCGCCCCAATCTCAAAACCTTTTTGCTGGAATTCTTCCGATTTATAAGCCGCAGTCAGAAAAACAATGGGGATATATTGAATTTTGGGCCGTGATTGGATGATTTTTGCCGTTTCAAAACCATCCATGCCGGGCATTTGCACATCAAGAATAATCAAATCCACCTTTTTTTTCAGAAGGATTTTTAAGGCGGCTTCCCCTGATTGCGCTTGTAAAATGTTAGCATCAATATATTTTTTAATCAGAGTATGCAAGGTAAAGAGATTGTTTTCATTGTCATCAACAATCAGTACATTAATCGGTTCTATATTTGACATATTCAGTTATCAGTTATCAGTTATCAGTTATCTGTTATTATACGGAACGAACGTACTTTAAAACAGTGAAAATGAAAATACGAGTGAGTGATTGAATTAGTTATAAAATGAGTCATTTACAATAAAAATTTTCAGGTTTCATTTTTCATCCTTTTTGTAGGGTGCCAGTTTTAGCACTTGATTTATTATCTACCTATCACTATCTATATTTATAAAATGAATAATAAATATAGATTACATGAGTTTGCTCAAATAATTGGTCGCTCCACCAGCACACTGCGACGATGGGATAAAGAGGATCGTTTAGTAGCAAAACGTACTATCTCTAATCAATATACGATGATTCAGATGTTCGCCAAGTTTTACAATTAAAAGAAGAACCCGCCCTTAGAAAAGTAGTTGTCTATTGTCGCGTGTCATCAAAAAAACAGCAAAAATATTTTAATTCCTTTCTTGATGCCATGCGTACTTTTTGTTTAGCAAATGGCGTTGCTGTTGACTCTTGGATAACTGAAATTGCCGGTGGTATGAATTTCAAGCGTCCAAAGTTTAAGTTATCAGTTATTTCTCATAAAAAAGTTATCAGTTATCAGTTATCAGTTATACTGCACATGGTCACAATTTGCGTTTTTTTTATCTCGCTTCGCTCTGTTTGAGTTTGAGAATCGCGACACACCCCGTTCTTCCCCTCTATCGATGTGACTTGCCACAGTTTGAGTCCCCGGATTGAAGGGGGGAATTAAGGCAAGTCCTCTTACGTCATGGATGCAAGGGGTGTGTTATACTAATAAACAATGAAAAATGAGAAATGAATAGCAAAACACCAAAGCCAATAGCTTTAGCGATTGACTAAGGAGCTATTGTACCCTAAAAGCTGCTCGGCGTGGATGAGTTGTTATTAACACATCCGATGTTTGCTAAACATCGGATGTGTTTTCCAAGTTAAATGGCAACAAGTCAGCCCCAACGGGGCGATATTAATATAGCCAGGGGCAACGCCCCAATGCCATTAAGTTAAGGAATTAGAAACAAATAATCCCCCCCGCCTTTGGTAAAGCCGTCGTCTAATAGCTGAAGTGCCCTAAAGGGCACTGAAGACTCAATGGCATATCGTTTGCTTAGAAAAAATCAGCAATTTACCAGTCCCCTTTAGGGGACTTTAGCTTTGAGACAACGGCTTTAGCCGTTGGCTCTTTGTCGTTTATTTGTTAACTTAATGGCATTGGGGCAACGCCCCTGGCTTTGGGCGATATTAATATAGCCAAGGGCAACGCCCCTGGCTTTCTTTGGGTTTTAATAATTAATACGCCTTATAATTTATGATGAGGTTAAAATGACAATAGTCACTAAAATTTTGGCCGGCTCACTCATTTTTTGTCTGATGAGTTCGGTTGATGCCACCAGCACCATACCCATATTTCGTGTGGATGCTAAAGGTAAAACCGGCGCTGAAATTGGAGCAGCACTGGGAAAAGCTGTCAAAGAACAGTTTCCAGATATTGGAAAAAAATACGACAGCTATTTGGCGAGTTTTGTAGATCAAAATACCTTCAACTCTTGGGTACAAAAAAGAGTCAATTTCGTCAAACCCAATATTGATCAGGCGTACCAGGATGAAGTCAATGCGATAGTGTCTAATTGGGGTATTGTCGGTATTGATCAAGTGGGCGATGGTTATCTCTCCTTGAATGAGTTCTGGCTGTTACAACTCATTCCTGATATTGGGAGGAGAACAAATTGTTCAGGTTTTGGGGTGTTTGGAAATGTTTCAGCATTAAAGGCACCTATTGTTGGAAGAAATATGGATTGGAGAACGACAGAAGCCTTGAGAAGCATACAAGCCATAACTGTTTACGAATATGAAAATAGAACTTTTGTGAACATCGGTTTCGCCGGGTATGTCGGCGTGATTTCAGGATTTAACAGCGATGGATTGTTTGTCGCCCATTTGGATTCACCGCTGGGAAAGCGCTATCCTGAACCCATAGGTGACCATGCGATTGTCTTTGATCTCAGAAAGGTTTTAGAGAAAACCACCAAAATTTCTGCGGCGGCGATATCCTTGTCCAAGCAACAATACGGCTTCAGTCATAATATTCTGATGGCTGACACCAAGGATGTTGAAGTGTTGGAACAACCTCAGGGACAAAAAGCCCATCTCAGAAACGCCACAAGTCCTTTGAGAATAGAAATGTCGTGGGGAAAACCTAATCAAATTGCTGTCGTCAACTGCTTTGTTTTAAGGAATTCTCCTTTGAACTGCATCAGCAGTATTGACAGGTTTCGGTGGCATCGTTTTAGAACATTGGCTAAATTCAACAGTACTGATAATCAGGCCCATGTCAAAGATGTCATAAAGATTATGTTTGACAAGGTCAACCCTTATCAGGAAATATTCAACCAAAATACGGTACAATCTATAGTGTTTACCCCAAAAGACAAAAGATTGCACCTGTACACCGTGCCAATTTCTGGTATTCATAGCGCCCATCCGGTGATGTACGAGATACCTAATTTGCTACCAGTGTCACCTGTTCAAGAAACGTGGCTCAGTGATACGATCATGTATGTTCTTGCTTTCCTCATGTTAGGCAGCGTTTTATTTATTTCCTTTGGGAATAATGATTATTCCAAAAAAAGGGGTTAACTTTCATAGCCAACTACATCACTCGTAGGGGCAAACCGGCGTGTTTGCCCTTAAACCGGCGTGTTTGCCCTTTTTTGTATTTATACTCAACGTGGCCATAACTTGGATTTCCAGGGGCGGTGCCCCAATGCCATATCGTACCGCTACCGCTTTTCGGTGAGGGCAACCATAAAGGATTGCCCCTACACGACATGACGATTTGTAGGGCAACCACAAGGGATTGCCCCTACACTTAATGGCATTGGGGCGGTGCCCCTGGCTGTATTAATCTCGCCCCGTTGGGGCTAACTTGTTAACCTCTATTAGCCCCTTCGGTAAGTATTATTAAAGCCAGGGGCAACGCCCCTGGAGCAACGCTGATCACTGTTCACTGAATTTACCGATAGAGCCACACGCGCATCAGCGAAATGAGTTTATCAGTGTCCACCGGTTTAGCAAGATAGTCATTCGCGCCCGCCTCAATACATTTCACTTTGTCGCCTTTCATGGCTTTGGCAGTGAGGGCGATAATGGGTAGTTTGCGGAAACGGAGTTGTTTTCTAATCTCTTGTATGGCTTCATAGCCGTCCATTTCTGGCATCATAATGTCCATTAACACAATGGCAATATCAGGATGCTCCTCTAACAATTCTAGTGCTTCTTTACCATTGTCTCCGACGACAACTTCCATCTCTTTGCTCTCTAAAAAAGTCGTTAAGGCAAAGGTATTGCGAACATCATCATCGACAATCAGTACCTTTTTGTGGCTTAAAATGGCCTCTTTATTGTGTACCATCCGCAGCATTTTCTGTTTATCCTGGGATAAATGGGTTTCGACTTGATGGAGAAACAGAGTGGCTTCGTCTAACAAACGCGCCGGCGATCTCACGGCTTTGATGGTGAGATTATCGGCACACTGCAATATTCTTTCTTCTTCCTCTGTCAGTTCCCGTTCCGAATAGATAATGACTGGAATCTGAGAGAGGTTGTCATCATGTTGCAGTTTTTCAAGGATTTTGAGGCCCGCTTGTTGTTCAACATCGACATCAAGAATGATACACTCAAACTGTGCCATGAGTAGTTCTTGCGATGTGCATGCAAGCGTTGCGACAGTTGTTATATTGACATCATCACTTCCAACGATGTCTAAAATGTCCTGTTGATGTTGTTCATCGTCAACAATCACCAGTAAGTTTTTCACGGCTTTGCTAATAAACCGTTCTATCGAATTAAAGGCTTCCCCGAGTTCGCCCATACTGATGGGTTTGAGCAAGTAACCGATAGCACCCATTTTTTTCGCGTCCATTCCTTGATCAGAGGCAGACATAAAATGCACCGGGATATGCCGCGTGTTGGGATTGTCTTTCAGCTTTTCCATGACTGTCCAACCATCCATTTGGGGTAAACCGACATCAAGAATAATGGCATAAGGGCGATATTCTTCAGCCAATTGTAGGCCGGTTTTGCCATCTGCTGCGACAAGGCACTTAAAGCCTCTTTCCCGTGCCAGTTTTATAAGGATGTTTGAGAAATTACTGTCGTCTTCGACAATTAAAAGAGATTTTTCATCGGCTGTCAGACTTTCTCTATCATCCGTAATACGCTTTGTTATATGGGATTCCGTTTTCTCTTTTTCGCGAGCGGTTGTCGGGGTTTCATCCGTTGGCGATGGCATAAGCGTGTCAGTCTTCTGAATTACTGAACTTTTTTCAATGTTTTCAGGCAGATAGAGCGTAAAAGTACTGCCCTTACCTTCTTCACTGTGCAGTTGAAGTTCGCCGCCTAGCAGTCGGGCTAATTGGCGAGAAATCGATAAACCAAGGCCTGTGCCGCCGAAGCGTCTGCTGGTAGTGCCATCCACTTGTTGGAAGGCTTCAAAGATAACCATTTGTTTATCTTCGGGAATACCAATGCCACTATCCGCCACGCTTATCGCCAGAAAATCCTCCTCTCCCCGTGCGGCGAGTTCCCCGCTTTGAAAAAGGGTTAGGGGGGATTTTGGGTTTCGCAGCATCGTCAGCTTGACTTCTCCCTTACTGGTAAATTTAAAAGCATTGGATAACAGATTGTTGATAATTTGTTGGAGCCTGTGCGCGTCGGTGCTTATGATTTGTGGAAAGTCTTCAGCAATCGTGATTTGGAAAGCCACCCCTTTTTTGTCTGCAACCGGGCGGAATTTGTGTTCAATCGGTTCCACCAATTCCATCAGTGCCATGTATTGAAGATGGACTTCAATTTTACCGGCTTCTACTTTGGATAGATCCAAAATCTCGTTGATGAGCGTGAGCAAGTCGGAGCCGGCACTGTGAACTGTCTGGGCATATTCCACTTGTTGTTCGGTTAAGTTGCCGTCATTGTTCTCGCCAAGAAGTTGGGCGAGTATCAGCATACTGTTCAAGGGTGTGCGTAGTTCATGAGACATATTGGCGAGAAATTCTGATTTGTATTTACTCGCTAATTCCAATTCTTTGGCTTTTGTCTCAATAGCGATTTGAGTCGTTTCCATTTCTGCCTTGGTTTTTTCTAACGCAAAATTCTTGTCGCGGATTTCCTGTTGTTGCTGCTCTAATTCTTTGGTGCGTATTTCAAGTTCTTCGTTGGTTTGACGCAGTTCTTCTTGTTGGCTTTGTAATTCTTCGGCCTGAGTTTGCAATTCTTCAGCCTGTCGGCGGCTTTGTTGTAAAAGTGTTTGCATCCGAGAACGTGATTCGGCCGTGTTTACGGCGATGCCAATGTTTGGCATGATTTGACTGAGAAATTCTTGTTGAAGAGTGGTGATGGTTTTGAAAGAGGCCAGTTCAATCACGCCTTTTAGCGTCTCTTCATACATAAACGGTTGTACAATCACATGATGAGGTAATGCTTTGCCCAAACCAGACTGAATGCGAGCATAATAATTGTCAGGCACTTTGGTGATGTGAATCGGTTTCTGCTCTAGTGCCGCTTGCCCAACCAGTCCTTCGCCAACCACAAATTCACTGGTAATGCCTTTGCGGTGAGTATAAGCATAACTGGCGATCAGTTTGAGGCGGGTGTTATGTTTGTCTTCTTCAAGCAGATAGAACATGCCAACCGGCATTTCTAAATAGGTGGCAAGAAAAGTGATGATGTTCTTTGCCAATTGAATAATATCTTGTTCACCACTCATTTGGTCACTTAATTGCGTTTGCCCGGTTTTTAGCCAATCTTGGGTCAGATTCTGGGTAGTGGCTTCGGCCAGCTTGACAGAGGCCGTTTCTAGGGCATTTTTTATTTGAGCAAAGTCACCTCGGTATTCGGCCTTAGCCATGACGCGCTGTTCACCTTTGGCCAGTCCTTGAGAGAGTTGAACAATGTCTTCAATCACTTGTCGCAGATCAGATAAAGCATTCTCTAGGGCCTGTTTGACTTGAACAAAATCGCCTTTATATTCAACCTTGGGCGTAACGCGCAAGTCGCCGGCAACGAGTCCCTGAGAGACTTGGATAATGTCTTTAATGACTTGGCTCTGATTAGGCAAGGCCGTTTCTAAGGCATTTTTGATTTGGATAAAGTCGCCTTGGTAGGTTGCCTTGGGCATAATGCGTAGGTTGCCTTTCGCTAACCCTTGAGACACTTGAACAATGTCGTCAATAACGGTTTTAAATGAATTGGCTACCGCATAAAAGGCTCGCCCAATCTCACCCATTTCATCCCGATAGGCGATGACTTTATCTATCTCAGCCCGGTTGGTGACGGTTGAGGTTATCTCACCGGCAACCAGCTTGCTGGCAATAGCGTTAATAATCTGTACCGACTTGGCAATACCGAGGGAGATAAATAAACCGAGCCAGCCGCTTAATACTATCACTGTTACTAAGGCAATGACAGTGGTGGCAATCACTCTTGTTCGGGTGGCTTGGGCACTTTCGTACATGCCGCTGGCTTTGTTGGCGGCGTCGTTTGTTAAGGCTTCCATCTTGCTCTCAAGCAAGGCGACATGTTGAGCACCTTTGCCTTTGGTAATAGCGAAGGCTTGATCTCTTTGCCCACTTTTCGTTAAAGCAATCACCTGTTTACGAATCGGTGCCCAATCTCTAAAGATTTGGAGAGTATCTGCGATTAACGCCGCACCTTCATCGCCAAGAATCCATTTTTGAACAATGGCAAATTGTTGGTAGACTTCTTGTTCATATTGGTATATTTGTGAATGCGCTGCTTCTATGTCGGCCGCGTTTGCAGCAAGCGCTACGTCCTTCATGCTACTGTGCATTTTGGTAATGCCAGTGTGAGCCGTGAGTACCGCCCTAGTGACTTGCAATGGATGATTATAAATCTTGGTGGTCAAATTCGCCAGAACATCCATTTGGATGAGGCCGTAGATATTGACGGCGCTGCTGAGCAGTAAAATTAAGGCAAACGCGAGTAGTAGTTTGGTACTGATTTTGAGTTTCATGTTTGAGTTCCTGTTTTTCACTGAACTGTGCTCGATTAAAGACGCAGGAGTCCAAACTTTAGTTTGGCAGTCGTCCAAACGATCGGTCGGCAAGGTTATAGGGCCATACTTTAATTTGACAACATCCAAAATATTTTATGGCCCCCAAACCAGACGTTCCCGCTAAACGCAGGAGTCCAAACTTTAGTTTGGACGACTGCCAAGATAAATCTTGGACTCCGGATAAATCTGACAACATCCAAAGTAGTTTATGGCCCCCAAACCAGACGTTCCCGCCAAGTTAAAACGGATAAATATTGGGCTCCGGATAAATCTTGGACTCCGGATAAATCTTGGGTTGTTTTGGTTTGTTCGATTGTTTAAGAAAAAACTGATAACTGATAACTGATAACTGATAACTGATAACTGATCACTGATCACTGAACAGCAGTGCTTGCATCTTGGTACGAGAGTCGGCCGTATTCACCGCTATCCCAATGTTGGGCATCACCTGTTCAAGAAATTCCAATTGAACTTCCGTTATTTCATAGAAAGAGCCTATTTCAATAACACCTTTCACCGCATTTTCATACAGAAATGGCATGACAAGAATATTCTGAGGAACGGCGCCTCCTAAACCGGATTGAATATAAATATAATCCTCTGGTATATCCGCCACGAGGATTTTTCGCTTTTCTAGGGCCGCTTGCCCTACCAATCCTTCACCGAGTTTAAATTCATTCGCCATACCTTTGCGCTGAATATAGGCATAACTCGCAACGAGTTTTAAGCGGCTACTCTTGCTTAGGTTGCCCTTGCGTTCCTTTTCCCCTTCCTCAAGCATACCTTCCTCAAGCAGATAGAATACGCCAATCTGCGCGTCTAAATAGGTGGTGAGGAAAGTGATGATATTCTGTGCCAGCGTCATGATATCTTGCTCACCACTCATATGATCATTTAACTGGGTTTGCCCTGTTTTTATCCAATCTTGGAGCGCATTCTTTCTGGTTGCCTCCGCCAACTTGGTAGCTGCGGTTTCTAAGGCATTTTTTATTTGCACAAAGTCTCCTCTGTATTCGGCCTTTGCAGTGACGTGTTGACGGCCTTCTGCTAATCCTTGAGAGACTTGAACAATGTCTTCAATGACTTGCCACAAATCGGACAAAGCGGTTTCTAAAGCATTTTTGATTTGGACGAAGTCGCCTCGATATTCCGCTTTGGGTGTCACGCGCAAATGGCCGACCGCTAATCCCTGCGAGACTTGAACAATATCTTCAATCACCTGCCGCAGGTTGGCAATCATTTGTTCAAACACAACGCCAGATTTGCTTAGATTAGACGACATTTCATTGAAGGCACAAGTCAGTTGCCCCACCTCATCATCAGTAGACATGACTTCAACCGTATGAGCTGGCAAATCAAGCTTTGCTGTCAAGTCGCCTTTTGCCATACGTTCTAAGGCGTTAACCAGTTATGGTAAGTGAGTTTGGCTAATTTGCCGAGTGACTGTTTGCAACCTAATGATGGGGCGAGTAAACTTATTAGCAAGCCCACGGGCTAGGAAAATAACGATAATAGTGATGATCAAGGCGAGTCCTAGCATCAAAAGACGCAGCCCGTTGACGGCTCCCAGTGCCTCGTCTTCTGGTATGGTTCTGATTAATATCCAATAGTGTTGAGGATTCAGTGGGTCAAAGTGGATTTTTTGTAGCGAGACGACTTCGTTTCGAGTCTTATCCACAGTGACATAAGAGTCGCTACCTGATAGTTTTAACACTTTAAGGGATGTTGGAAAATCGTGGCGAATGTTATAGTGCGTCCCTAATTCAAAGCCAAAGGTTCGACTGGGATCGGGATGAGACAGATAAAAACCTTCTTTGTTGGTCAAGTATATTTTACCTAAGTTGACGATAAGACGACTGAGAAAGTTAGCCACGTAAATATTTGAGACGATGATGCCGCGAAATTGGCCAATTTTATCATAGATTGGCGTACTGAAACGGATAACGGGAACGTGCGGTACCTCAATCTTGCCATTTTCGCGGTTGAAATTGATCGGGGAAATATAGATTTCACCCTGTCGCAGCGTTTGAGAGACTATAAAATAAGGCCACTGGGCCTTGTTTTGCAATTGTTCGGTACCTGAGATAATATTGACTTTATTATTCCGATAATCAACGCGCACCATCTCATCGCCGTTTTCGTTAATATAACGGAATTGTTGATAAAAGTGTTTATTGCGAGCCATAACCGCGAACAGGTGGGTTAATTTGTTAACCCAAACCTCGTAAGGTATCCTCTGGACTGGATCAGTGCCACCGTTGTCGCGGGCACGGATAATACCTTGCACGGGTGAAGTACCACTCATAAACAAGAGATCACTGGCGAAATGTTCTATATAGATACTGGTATCTTTCATGATCGACAGAGTCTCCTGTTCCATTTTGGACAAAGCCAAATTAATGAGACTGGTGTACGCACGCTGATAACTCAGCAGAGCAACCACCGTCAGTGGGATAAGTGCAACTAAGATAAATATCACCATCAAACGGGCGCTCATGTGGGTACGAAAAAAACGAAGGCTGAATTTTGAATTCATATCAGTTATCAATGATCAGTGTCGTTTGTGAAATTGTTTATAGTGTTTGTAGTGTTTGTAGTAGGCGATTTATCGCCTAAATTGTTTATAGTGTTTGTAGTAGGCGATTTATCGCCTAAATTGTTTATAGTGTTTGTAGTAGGCGATTTATCGCCTAAATTGTACTTAAAAAACCTTAATATTTGAATTCATGACTATTTTTTCTAAGAGAGAGCGGTTAGAGGCTGTTAGGAGAAGTTATTTTGCTGAGCCAAAAGTGCTTGCATTTTGGTGCGTGACTCGGCCGTATTCACGGCTATCCCAATATTTGGCATCACTTGATCCATAAACTCTAGTTGAACTTCTGTCATTTCGTGGAAAGTGCCGATTTCAATGACACCTTTCACCGCATTTTCATAGAAAAAGGGTATCACGAGGAGTTGCTGAGGAACAGCTTTCCCTGAACCGGATTGAATATAAATATAATCCTCTGGCACCTCTGTCACGAGGATTCGTTGCTTTTCTAGGGCCGCTTGTCCGATCAATCCTTCGCCAATTTGAAATTCATTCGCCATGCCTTTGCGTTGAGCGTAGGCATAACTCGCAATCAGTTTTAAACGGCCATTTTCATCGGCGGCCTCATTTCCATTGATTCCTTGTCCCTGGCTTTCGGTTTGAAGCCAATAAAATACGCCAACCTGCGCTTCTAAGTAAGTGGTGAGGAAAGTGATAATGTTCTTTGTCAACGTAATAACATCTTGCTCACCGCTGATTTGTTCGTTTAACTGCGTTTGCCCTGTTTTCAGCCAATCTTGGATCGCGTTTTGTGCCATTGCCTCATGCAGTTTGGCGGCCGCGGTTTCTAGGGCAATTTTGATTTGGACAAAATCTCCTTGATATTTTGCTTTAG
>NBMI01000194.1 GCA_002085445.1 Candidatus Parabeggiatoa sp. nov. 2 | reverse complement strand
CTTTGCTAAAAGCATCGCTTTTACGCTGTTCCTTGTCGCAGGAGTATTGGCATTTCAATTTGTCACCCGGTCACACTATACGCTAATGCAGCCGGTGTTAGGCCGCTTTTTTGCAGGTCAAGGTTGGCAGCATACAGCCGAAATGCGCTGGGGACTGATGCGGGCAAATGGCCCTTTCCAGCATGAAATTTTAGCGGGTGTCATTATGTGGACAGGATATCGCATCCAGCGTTGGCTAGAATGGAGTCAAGCTTGGCCTACCCGCCTTCGTCAATTTCCTTGGCTACCTATTCCGACGGCACGATTGCTGAGCTTAGGAATATTTGCCGGTGCCTTTATGACGTTGACACGCGGTCCCATACTGGGCGCATTGGTAGCTGCCTTTATACCTTTAATGGGTCTTTCAAAAAGACGCTGGACAATTTTTTGGATTCTTGTTGCCTTTGCGATCATCGTTGGCATTCCAGTAATCAGTTGGTTTATAGGCTATGCTTCAGTCGATCCGGCTACGATAGAATCAAGGGGACAGCAAACGGTTGCTTATCGTTGGCAATTGGTGATTGACTATTTCGACATTGCGATGGAACAGGCCGTTTTGGGATGGGGACGCTTTGGTTGGCCTAATATCAGCCAATCTAAATGGACGGGTTCCATCGACAATCATCTTCTACTGTTGTTTTTAAAACACGGACTGATGGGATTAGGCTTTTTCATCGCCATTTTTCTGAGCATGATGGTGCGGTTGTTTATCCATTCCATGCGGCAACCCATACCAGAACTGCCAGGCAGTTCGCTTGGTTTTACTTTGTTGAGTCTGTATATCTTGATATTCATATCGATTGCCACTGTTTGGTTAGGACATCAAACAGAGCCTTTACTCTTCTTGATTATTGGCTGGAGTGAGGGCTATTTGGGTTCTGGCCGAGAAAGTTTGGGAAATAGGCCAACAACCTCACCCATATCGCGTCAACCTTTTAAATTCAGACGAGTTTTATGATTTTTTAGGCGGACAAAACTTTTCAAGTTTATAGAAACCAAGTCCTGTGATAAAGAGTCAAACACACCCCAGGCATCCCTCTCCAGAGGGACTTACAACTAAATCGTACAGCAACAAAAACTTGGTTTCTTAGAAGTCTTAATATTCCTTGGCATCAATACCGTTAAATGTTTATTTTATGAACATCACAACACCCATTTTTTTAGTCGGTGCTGAAAGGTCAGGCACGACTTTATTACGTTTGATGCTTGATCATCATCCAAAAATGGCTTTTAATTACGAATTTGAATTTGCGGTTGATCAAATAGATGCGGCCGGCAACTGGCCTAATTTGCCCACCTATTACGAATACTTAGCTTATCACCGTATCTTTTTGAATACGGGTTTTGGCATTGATCACAGCTTAGATTATCCAGCCTTGGTTAATAATTTTCTGCTACAAAAACAAAAGCGTGATAACAAACCAATCGTTGGAGCTACCGTCCACCATAAATTCCATCACTTGATAAAAATTTGGCCGAAAGCGAAATTTATTCATATTCTCCGTGATGGGCGCGATGTGGCACGTTCTAATATTATGATGGGTTGGGCGGGTAATATGTTTACCGGTGTCGAACTTTGGATAATCGCAGAACGTCTCTGGCAAAAACTCAGTACTCAGTTGGCACCAGAGCAGCACATCACAATCCGCTATGAAGAATTGATTCAAAATCCAGAAAAGGTACTAACCCAAATCTGTGATTTTATCGGTGTGGCTTTTGATAAGGCGATGTTTGATTATGCCCAACACACCACTTATAGCCTACCCGATCCAAAAATCGTGGAAAGATGGCGTAAGCAATTGACAAATTATGAAATACAATTGGCGGAAAGCAAAATCGCTACGCTGTTGACGGAAAGAGGTTATCCTTTAAGTGGCTTGCCGCTTTTAAAAATCACGGCTTGGTTGCGCTGGCGTATGTACATACAGAATCGCTGGCGGAAAAGACTGTTTCGTATCCGCCGCTATTCTCTTGGCTTATATTTACAAGAAGTTCTGTCGCGCCGCTTACATTTGAAAAGTTGGCAAAAGCGTGTGAAGTTACGCATCAGTGCTTGTGAGCGTCAATACCTGAAATAAAAATTTTGGTCATGGACATCATGGATGTCATGGATGTCGTTGGTGATGGGTAATGGGTAATTGGTAATCGGTAATTACCCTTTTTCCGTATCCCGAAACTCCTCGCACTTCTCCATCGATTCCTCGCACAGAATAAGTCCAAAGTAGCAACCCAAAAGCGGTGCGTCACCACCGCACCATTGCTTCCATAACGCGACGGTTTGTAGCAAACCCTACAAACCAGTTCTTTCCGGCACAACAACTAAGTACCCGCGCAAGTATTAAAAAAAATAAACCTAATAAAAACAGTTACTTTTGTTGTCTAAAAAATACTGGAAAACTTTTGCACGGGTACTTACAGGTGTTGAAATTTAAGGAGATTATAAAAATTGATTTTGCCGGTATCATATACTTTGTGGCAAAGTATGATTCAATCAAATCATTTTTCCGCCATTGAATGAGTCTAGCGCAAGCTTCAGTTATAATAGATTTGTTATTGCCATAATTTGCGGTTTTGAAGAAATACACACCCTTCGATTCGGGGAATAACCCTTGGAATAGGGGATTGATGGATGTGTCTATTGAGGATAAAAACGCAAACTTATCTCGCTACGCTCGGTAACGAAGTTTCAGAGCGAAGCGAGATCATTTATACGGAACGTACTTCAAATCTGTGAAAATGACAAGATGAACTTTTAATAAAATTTATATAAAAAATAGATACTTATCATTGAGTTAATCATTTTTCATTAGTATATGATGGTGTGCAGTCTAACCGATTTGACAGAACTCAATTCAACCCTTAAGCCTTACCAATTACCAATTGCCAATTACCAATTGCCAATTACCAATTACCAATATTTTTTCAACACATTCACATTTATTAAGGAGAAATTTTTATGAAGATGGTGACGGCCATTATTAAGCCTTTCAAACTCGATGATGTGCGAGAAGCATTGTCCGAGATTGGCGTACAGGGTATCACGGTGACTGAAGTCAAAGGTTTTGGTCGCCAAAAAGGTCATACGGAATTGTACCGTGGGGCCGAATATGTGGTGGATTTTTTGCCGAAGGTGAAAATTGAGGCCGCGGTGAGTGGGGATTCGCTTGAACAAGTTATTGATGCGATTACGAAATCTGCCAACACGGGCAAAATTGGGGACGGCAAAATTTTTGTCTATGATCTTGAACAGACGATTCGCATTCGTACCGGAGAAACGGGCCAGGATGCCCTTTAATTGAGAACACGAGAGAAAAATCAGCATGACAATACAAAAATCTCAATGGGCCATGAAAAGCTTGCTGATAACCGTTATCGCGGCACTGCCCTCCCTGGCTTTTGCCGAAGAAACACTGAATAAGGGAGACACCGCTTGGATGTTGACGGCAACCGCATTGGTGTTGTTTATGACTATTCCGGGCCTTTCCTTGTTTTATGCAGGTATGGTGCGTAGCAAAAATGTGTTGTCGGTTCTGATGCAGTGCTTTGCCATCACTTCGCTGATGACGGTGCTTTGGGCACTGTATCTCTACAGCCTCGCCTTTACCGATGGCGGTGCGATAAATGGCCTTGTAGGGGGATTTGGCAAAGTTTTCCTGGCCGGTATAGGCGTGGACACTCTCTATGGCACCATTCCTGAAACGGTCTTTATGACTTTCCAGATGACTTTTGTGATCATCACTCCCGCGCTGATAGTGGGCGCGTTTGCAGAACGCATGAAGTTTTCTGCCCTGCTTGTGTTTATGGCTCTCTGGGCGACTTTTGTGTATGCCCCCGTCTGTCACTGGGTTTGGGGCGGCGGTTGGCTCGGTGATTATGGAGTGCTGGATTTTGCAGGGGGCACGGTGGTGCATATCAATGCCGGTATCGCCGGCTTGGTGGCCGCGCTGATGTTGGGCAAACGCAAAGGTTATCCACACGTTGCTATGCCACCGCATAATCTGACTTACACAGTCATCGGTGCTTCCATGCTGTGGGTGGGCTGGTTTGGTTTCAATGCCGGTAGCCAATTGGCGGCCGACGGTACCGCTGGTATGGCAATGGCAGTGACCCAAATCGCTACCGCGACAGCGGCGCTGGCGTGGATGTTCAGTGAATGGATGTCGCATGGCAAGCCTAGTGTACTCGGTATCGCTTCCGGGGCGGTGGCTGGGCTGGTTGCCATTACCCCGGCCTCAGGCTATGTGGGCCCCATGGGTGCGCTGGCAATTGGTGCAGCGGCCGGTATTGGTTGTTTCTTTGCCGCCACTAAAGTGAAGCGTGCTTTTGGCTATGACGACTCGTTGGATGTTTTTGGTGTGCATGCGATAGGCGGTATTATCGGCGCAATTTTAACCGGGGTGTTTGCCGCAACAAGCTTGGGCGGTGTTGGTTTTGGTGAAGGTAATACCACGATGGGTAGTCAAGTTGTAGCTCAACTCATTGGTGTGGGCGCTACCGTCCTGTTTACCGCTATTATGAGTTTCATCATCCTCAAGATAATAGATATGATTATTGGCTTGCGTGTTGATGAAGAGCAAGAGACTGAGGGCTTGGATATTGCGCTTCACGAAGAGCGTGGTTATATCCTTTAACTGGCTACACACTTAAGCCGTCACAGATACTATAGTCGTTCAGAAAAATCCTGTTCCAAACCTCCGATTCATAGCATGAATCGGAGGTTTTTATACTTTACATTTGCGCTTAGCTCAACAATTTATGGCGGCGCTTAGTGTAATCCCAAAATATTAGACTTGTCCCTTAATAATTTGAACGGTGATTTTGGTGATTTTGGTGATTTTTATGAAAGTTCCAAGGGCGTTGCCCTTGGCTATATTAATCTTAATTTAAAACCTAGCCCCTTTGGTGCGTATTATTAAAGCCAGGGGCAACGCCCCTGGCTTTCATCAATCAGCGTTAAAATTTCACCTTTTTCACATAAATCACATAAATCACAGTTCAAAAAATGATTATTAAGGGACAAGTCTATTTATCTGAAAAACGGTATCTCTTGAAGAGATAGTATCTGTTGACATAAAAATACCGTGGCGTTGGGGGAATGCGCGGTTTAGGAGCATAAGATGAGCGAGTTACGCGATTACTTGCAAGAGTACATCAACACGTTGCAAGCGTTATTAAACGAGTACAACAATGATGATCTGATGGTGGGAAAAGCCCAAGAAATTTTTGGAGGTGCCCAAGATACTCGCTATTTGGTGTTGGCACAGAAGTTAGCCCAAATCAAGAAAAAAGAGTCGGCAGGCTTGCAAAATGGCAAATCGGTGCCCGCTTTCAAATTAGTAGACAAGCACAAGTATTAGGGCTGTCCCCATTACCCGTTATCGGTCTTCTGAAAAAATGATGATTTCGCAGGGCCTCGTCAAAGTCTTTGTTAAGTTATTGATTTAATCAATACATACGGATGAATTTTCGTTCAGGACTCTTTAAAAAAATAGGATTTCTTATCAAACCAAGTAAAAAGTGGGCCATGTTGTCGGATTGATAGGTATGAGTTTTTCAAGCCAGAGAAATCCGATTTTTTTTTAAAATCTGATTTCTTATCAAAAAGTGGGCCATGTTGTCGGATTGACAGGTATGAGTTTTTCTCCAAAACGAGAAAACGACTTAACTCAGAAAACGGCCAAAGTCGCTCAAGCCAAAGAAATCAGATATAATTTTTCAAAAACTCCGATTTCTTATCAAATCAAGTAAAAAGTGGGCCATGTTG
Source organism: Candidatus Parabeggiatoa sp. nov. 2 (assembly GCA_002085445.1). Taxonomy (GTDB): domain Bacteria; phylum Pseudomonadota; class Gammaproteobacteria; order Beggiatoales; family Beggiatoaceae; genus Parabeggiatoa. The sequence goes on along the minus strand of NBMI01000194.1, from coordinate 1,977 downwards.
TCGGATTGACAGGTATGAGTTTTTCAAGCCAGAGTTATCAAACCAAGTAAAAAGTGGGCCATGTTGTCGGATTAATAGGTATGAGTTTTTCAAGGCAGAGAAATCGGATTTTTTTCTAAAATCGGATTTCTTATCAAAAAGTGGGCCATGTTGTCGGATTGACAGGTATGAGTTTTTCAAGCCAGAGAAATCCGATTTTTTCAACAAATCGGATTTCTTATTAAAAGTGGGCCATGTTGTCGGATTGATAAGTATGAGTTTTTCTCCAAAACGAGAAAACGACTTAACTCAGAAAACGGCCAAAGTCCTAAAAGCCAAAGAAATCAGATATAATTTGTCAAAAAATAGGATTTATTCTCAAACCAAGTAAAAAGTGGGCCATGTTGTCGGATTGATAAGTATGAGTTTTTCAAGCCAGAGTTATCAAACCAAGTAAAAAGTGGGCCATGTTGTCGGATTAATAAGTATGCGTTTTTCAAGCCAGAGTTATCAAACCAAGTAAAAAGTGGGCCATGTTGTCGGATTAATAAGTATGAGTTTTTCTCCACTCCAAAACGAGAAAACGACTTAACTCAGAAAACGGCCAAAGTCCTAAAAGAAATCAGATAGAAATTTTAAAAAAATAGGATTTATTATCAAACCAAGTAAAAAGTGGGCCATGTTGTCGGATTGATAGGTATGAGTTTTTCAAGCCAGAGAAATCCGACTTTTTAAAAAAAATAGGATTTATTATTATCAAAAAAGTTGGTAATGGGTAATGGGTAATTGGTGGGGCGGTGAAAATGGCCTTCTATGCCCACCGATTTTTGATTGGGGATTTTTGAGTAAATATTTTGTAATTCAAATACTTACAGAATGAACAAAATCAAACTTATCTCGCTCCGCTCGTTACTACCCAAACAGCGAGATTTTCACCACTAAAGCTTACCTGCGAGGTTTTCGACACCCCGCAGGTATTTATTAAAATTCAAGGACTTAAAAAAATCAGTCCAACGCTAAAGCTTTGGACGGAAAATGGCGAGTTCCACAATTAACGGTAAATGATCAGAGCCAATACGCTTTCCTGTTCTGATGTTGACTACCTTGATATCAGAACTTATTAAACAATGGTCTATGGGAAGCATCAAAAAAGGTAGGAATGTCGGCCAAGTTGGCAAAATCCCAAAGCCTTGTCTGGCGTTGACAAGTCCAGTGTCAGATAACAGTTTTGAATAAATCGGTGACCACATTGTAATATTGAGATCGCCTATCAGTATCTTGGGGGTTGGTAATTGTTCAATAACAGATTTTACGGCAAACAGTTGACGGTTTCTACGGTCAAAATTGTGTTGAGGGATTGGCGGAAAAGGATGAGTCGTCAAAAGAGAAACGTTTTGACCATTGAACTTTATTTTTATCAGGATAGTTTCCCGCACCTGACTGCCTAATGAAAGAACTTGCGTTTGTTCAAAACGGAAACGACTGAATATAATTGTTCCAAATATATAACTTTTTGGCGGGGCGATCTGGTAAGGAAATGTTTTTTCAAGCACTTTTAATTGTTTTATCCAACCGGCATTGCCTTCTTGTATAATCAAAATGTCAGGCAATTCAGTGGTAACAAGTTGAATGAGTGCGGAATAATTTTTATTCTGAATATTGACATTTGAGAGCAGCAATTTTAATTGAGGATTTTTGACAACGGTTTCTGTGGTTGGAAAGTACCAAGATAATACCACGATGCCATTGAGAATAATTCCCAATAGGCCTAAACTCGCCCACCCCCATTGCCGTACCAATATAAAGACGATGGCACTGAGCAATGATAGGGCGAAATAGTGTACTTTGAAATGAGAAGTCAGTTCAAAAGTCCAATGTACTGCGCCAAGATAGCCAGTCAGGCTCAATAACACTACCAATGCTAATAACAGCTTAAGTCTTTTTAATAAAAATTTTTTAACGGATTTCTTCATTATATACTCAAGAAGGGAACAAATT
>NBMI01000193.1 GCA_002085445.1 Candidatus Parabeggiatoa sp. nov. 2 | reverse complement strand
GCTGATTCGCAATTATTTAAGAAATCCAGCCTGAATAAACACCGACAGACTGTCAATAACATGGTATCTTTTAACGCCATAAAAAATTTTAGGTTTTACCATTGTAAGCCAATTCAAGAACTTATGGCAACATTGACTGAATGGAATATCTCCGATCCGACTTACACAAAGCGAAATCGCAAGGTTCCACGAAAAAAAAATTCGGCTAGGGTTTCCTTAAACTACTATAAACGCATTTACAAGCCTTGTTTTTAGCAAAAAGCGGTTTTTTTAAAATAAGTTTCACCTGGGGCTATTCACATTCAACCCCTTCAGGGTTGGCACGTAGACGACACCTTTACCCCAGGTTTCACCTGGGGCTATTCATATTCAACCCCTTTGGGGTTGGTTTTGCTTGCCCCTTTACCCCAGGTTTCACCTGGGGCTATTCACATTCAACCCCTTCAGGGTTGGCACGTAGACGACACCTTTACCCCAGGTTTTCCTTAAGCTATTCATATTCAACCCCTACAGGGTTGAGGCCTAATTAATCATTAATCATTAATCATTAATTGTTAATTATTATTCTCCCCTTCGGGGTTGGCGTGTTGATAAGCTATCAACAAAATCCGTTAGAATCAGCATTTTTCATTCTTCACACGTTCCTTTTTAACACCACGGATAATTTTAAATAGACCCCATCTCCCCGCTAAGACACTCGCTGTTACCACGCCGCCCATCATCGCGCCAGCGATGCCTAACGACCAAACATCTGAACCCGTTAAGTATAAGTTTTTTATAGGGGTTTTGGCGGTTAGCCACTTTTGTTGGTATCTAGCCGGTATTTCCGGCACACCATACATTGCCCCGTGAAGCCGATGAGTAAAATGTTCAAGGGTGAGTGGCGTGGACAGTTCTGTGTATTCAACGAGTGCTTTAAAGCCCGGGTAATGTTTTTCCACGAGATTTAACAAATTATCGGTGATTTTTTCTTTCAAGTCGTAATACTCTGGTGCTCGGTTTTTCCACGCTTGCGCCTGCCATTTTTCAAAAAAGCCATAGCAATCACAAATTTTAATGATTTCAGCCGTATGTACGGTTGCTTCAGGGTCTTTCAGTGACGGAAACGAGAGAAAGCAAGAATTGATATTGTCAAGCAAAGTATCGCCCTTAACGGCCTGATTGTGGTCATAACTCTCAAAGAGCCAATGGTTTTCACCTTTAAAGCCCAGTTTTTCCGGACTTTCTTTAAAGGCAATGTACAGACTCAAGGCCGTATTTCCTTTCGGAAAGGCCTTGATTTCTTCAATAAAAGGGAGCCTTGAAGATTGGGGCAGTAACCGTAAAAATGTATTGACGGCACCTACCCCTGAGACGATGGCTGGCGCAAAGTATTCTTCTTGTTGTTCGGTTGCCCCTGTTTTCGCCTTCACCTTAACGCCAATGGCTTGATTATTGTTGACAATAATCTCTGTGACTGCGTGTCTCGTTAAAAACTGGCCCCCCGCTTTTTCAACCACGGCGCTAATGTTCTTAGCAATTTGTTGAGCGCCGCCTACCGGATAGTAGGCACCTTTGAAGTAATGATGAACAATAGCCGCGTGAATGACAAAAGCACTTTGAGAAGGTGGCAACCCATAGTCACCCCATTGCGAAGCTAACAACGCTTTGAGCTTGTCATCCTGAAAATGCTGAGACAGATATTGTTCAGTTGTTTGTAATGCTTTGTTTTTATTAACAAAGTTCATTAATTGAACCGGCAACCTTAATGGTAGCGGAAACACGCTGGCTAAATGATGTCGCCAAGACCACTTCGCTACCTTATTCACATCACGAAAATAGGTTTTGATGGCAGCGGCTTCCTTTGGAAACTGTGCAATTAAATCCGCAATGTACTTATCCAGTTGCGCCGAGACCAAAAAACTGAAATCTGGATAAACAAATTTCTCAAAATGCGCAGACATCTTATGCCATTGCAATTGGTTATCCGTGATCAAATCAAAAATCTGTCTTGGTAGGGTGTCGTTTTCCATTTGACCCACATAATGCAAGCCTACATCCCATTGATACTTATTTTGTCTCGCAAATTCGTGAGTGAAGCCACCGGCGACAAAATGTTGTTCTAAGACTAAAACCTTTTTCTTGAACAACTTAGCCATCAGGGCAGCACATGTCATGCATCCCATACCAGAGCCAATAATAATGATGTCGAATTCAGAATTAACAGAAGGCATTTATCAGATCCTTGTTCTAGTTTATACGTCCAAAATCAATTTATTTTGGATGCCATGCCAAAGCTTTGGACGGCCTATTTCCATCCAAAGCTAAAGCTTTGGACTCCACGCCAAAGCTAAATTGTCATTTACCCATACTCATTATAGGTAGATATCCAAAATCGCGGCCCCTACACATCCTTAAGCACATCCAAGAACACATCTGGACGTTTGGCGGCCACCAATAATAATGATTGAGCCGCACCAGAGGGTTTACGCCGCCCGTGTTCCCATTCTTGCAATGTTCTTGTACTCACACCGAATAATGCGGCAAAAGCAGAAGGCCCTAAATTCAAACGCTCACGAATAATTTTTATCTCTGGTAATGCCATTGTGTAAGTTTGGCCTTCTCCACGCTTGATTGCGCGGATACTGTCTAGAATTTCTTGTCCTATATCGCGTTTAGTCATTTTCAAATTCCTTTGGACATTGGAGTCCTATTCATATTCAACCCCTACGGGGTTGGGGCCTCTCCCGGCCCTTTCCCCAAGTTGCACCTCAATGCCATTAAGTTAAGGAACTCTTTGATTTTGCTATATTTTTATTAAAAAACGCCCCGTCGTGCCATATTTTTATCCCACCGGGTCGTAAGCCATTGTTTTTATTGAAAGTAAAAAATCGGGCACCCCACCCTAACACACACAAAAAATGATTAAAAATCAATCTGTTATATCTTAACTTAATGGCATTGAGGTTGCACCTGAGGCTATTCATATTCAACCCCTACGGGGTTGGGGCCTCTCCCGGCCCTTTCCCCAGGTTTTCCTTAAGCTATTCATATTCAACCCCTACGGGGTTGTTTTAAGAAAACCGTTTTCGTTATTATGAGTTATCCGTTTATTTCGCGTATCCGTTGTACTTATCAGAGCCTATTCACATTTTACCCCTTCGGGGTAAATTATTAATACAGCCAGGGGCACCGCCCCTGGGCACCGCCCCTGGCTTCGTTTCACAAGTTTCACAACTTTCACCACCCCAGTTCCACCGTCTGCCAACCCGGCGACAGCAAAAGCGTTTTATTACGCACCTTGCCTTGCCTATCTCGCCAACGAAGTTCTACTTTAATTTGCGTATCTGGAGAAACGTTGTCAAGCCCAAAGTGCAAATCAGGACTGCGTTTACCAGAATGCCCATTTCCACCGTCAACTTGTGCCACAAGTGTTCGTCCATCTGGCAAAGTCACTTTAGCCGCCGCACCGATGGCTGGATAACTTGGAGTGGTCGGATGGCCTTTATAAACAACAACTTGCTTGTTTTCATCCCGGTTAATGGGCATTCTAACGTGCAACCCTAAAAACTTGCCGCACTCGCTTGGGCAATCATTTCGGTAAAAGTGAGAATCCTCCCACTGATTCGCCAGCGCAAAATCCAAATCCCCGTCGCCATCGACATCAGCGATGGCAAAGCCTCTCGTTACCTGTGGCTGATCCAAACCCAGATCGGCCGCGATATTCACATAACGTCCATTGGCAGCTTGCACATAAAACGGATTAGGTTCGTGCCCACTGATATCATCGCTGGGATGATGTGCATCGGCTGGTTTTAAGCGAGGCCAATAATGGGGATATTTTAGCAGTTCATCGTTGCCTATGGCAATTTGCTGAAGTTCAGGCCAACGATCTATTTCGCCTTTTAGAAAACCAGTGGCTTGCATCGCTTCGGGCATCCCATCGTTATCAAAATCTGCGAATTTAGTATCCCAAGACCAATCGCTACGCGATACGCCCAACGGTTCGCTCAGATCGACATAAGGCGCGACTCCCTCTTGCATGTGTTCAATTTCACCAGTGCTGACAAACAGAAAATGACTTTCTTCCAGCGCATACTCGGCCGCGATATTGCTAACATATATATCCAACCAGCCATCCCCATTGATATCAGCAAAATCAACCCCCATTCCTTTAAACGAATCTTTGCCCAACACTTTGGAGGCCGGCGTCGTGAATTCCCGTTCACCCTCCAACAAGACAAAATTGAGATGGCCAGGCGTGGAGCGATTATGTAATAAGCGATCTGGGCCAAAATCGTTCGCAAAATACAACTCTGGCATCAAATCGCCATCCAAATCGGCCGCACCCAGTGCCAATGTCCATGCGTAAGTGCTGCGCTTATCCAACACTTCGGTACCATTAATTTGGCGGAAATGCACGGTTGGCTTATCACCCGTGCTGGCCGTTTCCCAGAGAAAGAAATAGGTACCCCCGGCGTTATAGGCACGAGACATAGAATGCTGCATTTCGTCAGGCACAGTGGCATTTGGATCAAGAATATGTGCGCCATCTTGAAAATAATTGCTGATGATCAGATCGGCGTGCCCATCACCATCGATATCGGCAACAGTCGCCGCGTTGGTAAACCAACGTTCTACACCTTCGGTGCTAGGCTTGACGATTTCCATTGGATGATAGCTTTGCTCAGCTTGCTCATCAGTACGCAAGAAAGCAATAGGCGGACGGCCCCAATAATACACCAACAAATCCATTTTGCCATCTTCATTCAAATCAGCCAGCAAACACCCCATAGGTGCCATCGTGTTATCGTAGGGCAACGGTGCCGCGGACAATGTCAATGGCTGATAGCGTGTGCCAGTGCCCGGTGCCGGCGCGACAATCACCTGATTAGTACGGACTTCAACATAACAAAGATCATTAGAGAGGCCATCACCATCAAGATCATTTAACGCGACACCCGCACCGACGGCCGAAATCCACCCGGAGATATGCGCCAAGTTAGGATTAACTTCTCGCACGAGACGTTTTTCGGGGCCGGGCACTGCCGGCAGTGCGAGTTGCGAAAAGTTAAATCGTTCTGTCAGTTGTTGTCGCTCGGTTTGTGATATATCTGGAAGCCGTGCGAAGCCATACAAGACGGCTATAATTAAGAGCGCAGTCAGACGTGCTGCGTTTTCTTTCAATATGGACATCATTTATGAATTTCCTTTGGATTAAAAACCTTCGAGGTTTGGTAAACATCGGAGGTTTTTCAAGTGTCTCACTGGTTTTCGGATAGGCTCTAAAGGACTAACCTGCTACCCCCGTCATCGTGGGCATGATAAATGAAGCCAAAGTACATATCAAGTCCATTTTGGTCTCATTTAAATCTCTAAGTCTGTAACACTTTTGTTGCATGACATGTCCTCGGTAATATCGACAAACCGGTTTGAGGAGTCTCCCTACAAAAAGTGTCAATAATGAAGCGCGATAGAGGGCCATAGTTTAATTTGAAAACATCCAAAGTATTTTATGGCCCTCAAAATCGATAGCCTTAAACTCCCGCTGCGGCGGCCAAACGACTAGTGCCGGAAAGCGGAAGTTTCGAGACCACATCAGCCAACAGCATCAGCCGTTGGCGTTGGGGTGGTATGGAAACATCTACCCTCTTGCAGTGCCCTTCAGGGTACTTAAGCTTTTAGACAACGGCTTTAGCCGTTGGCGTTGGGGTGGTATGGAAACATCTAAGTCTGTAACACTTTTGTGGCATGACATGTCCTCGGTAATATCGACAAACCGGTTTAAAGAGTCTCCCTACAAAAAATGGGTTATTGTTTTGACAATCGTTGTTAATTTGGGGGGTAAGAATTTTTGCACATTGCCCAAAATAATGATTATAACCCCAAAAATGATACTCTCGCGGAAAGCGATAGCATCAATAAATATTAATTTATAAAAATAAATAGGTTAAAAAAATTCCCCGTAGCACTAAGATATGATATTTTTAAAGGGTTTAATTCTTACTATTCTTTTACTTCCACCACGACTTCCGATTCAAATCCAAAGACATCCACCGCCCGCACTGCAACTTGACGTTTACCTTTTTTGTGCGGTAATCCGGTCAAATAGGCACGTCTAGTCACGGAAAATTGCCCCTCCGCATTTTCGGTATTGCCCCGATAATCTTGCCAGACGGAACGAAAGACTTCACCGTCAAAGTCTGGATCGACGCTCCAATATTCGATTAAATGTAATGGCTCGTTATCAATGACTGCCTGTAATTTTTTGCGGTTGGCAGGATCAAGGTTCAGTGCATCGGGCGAAAGCAAAATATAATTTTCTAAGATAATGGTGAGCGTTTCCATCTCTTTAGTTACCACACGCTGCACGGGTTTAATGGTGAGATATTGCAATGAGGAAAAACGGACTTCCTCCGCCGTTAATTTTTTACCTTTTTTCTTGAGGCGATCCAATAAATCGGGTGGGATGACTAACACTTCCAAACGTTCATCATTTAACCCCGCAATATCAAACCCAATAGAAGTAGTGAAATTCCACCCTAACACGACGACTTTATCCCACCTGCCTAATAATGTATCCCGTTGTTGAATGGCTTTTTTAAGCGTGGCAAGCCCAGTAAGTTTATTGGGTGAATCGCACAATACCAAGGTTTTGGTGTGAGGCTTATGCCCTAAATTGTGATTCGGGTTATCTTTCGGCGGCAAGGGCAGTGCGCCGTACAGCCTCAACACAATATTGGCTAAATCTCCAATCCGATAATTGCGCCCCAGCGTGGATTTCATTTGCTCCACTTGATAATCGTCGATAGCTTGATAGAGGAAGGGCTTGGCATCTTGATCAATCAAACGTTTACGTATAATCATGCAAGCCGGTTTGCCGATGTCGGTGACTATCCAACGGCGGTTGAGTTTTTCGGCGACGGCAGCGGCGGTGCCTGAGCCGGCAAAGCAATCGAAGACTAAATCGCCTTTGTTAGATGAGGCTTTGATGATGCGTTCTAGAAGTTTTTCGGGTTTTTGGGTATCATAACCAACACTTTGTCCATGAGCATGACCTAAATCAGTTATGTCAGTCCAAAAATCTTCTGGAATTTTGCCTTTCTGATCCAAATTTTCTAGGTATTTGTCCGTTTTTTTTCCAGTCAAAGCATTAATGCCACTCGTTTTATTTGACTTTTTATAGGCGACTCTTATGGCATCAGCATTAAATACATAATCCTTACTTTTTTTAAACAAAAAAATCTCATCATGTTTACGTGGAAAATTATTCTTTTGATTGGTTGGGCCAGTATAACACCAAACTATCTCATTCAAACAATGTTCCTTCCCAAAAATGTCATCTAGCACAATTTTGACATAATGCCCCACATGCCAATCTAAATGCACATAAATCGATCCCGTATCCGCCAACAACTCCCACATTAACACCAAACGCGGCGTAATCATCGCCAGATAAGAAGCCGTGCCATCTTCCCATGTATCAGAATAAGCAAACTGCTCAATCACCGTTGGTTTATGTTCCAATTGAGCACTAGGCAATGTCACTTTAGTCCGATAATCCGCTTTAGAATCATACGGCGGATCAATATAAATCAGATCAACTTTACCGCGCAGACTTGGTGTTTCCTCATCCCCAGCAATCAGAGCCGCCATTGCCAACAGATTATCCCCATAAATAAGGTGATTCATCGAAGACGGCTGATAGACATCAATATTACGTTTTTGGGTTTGCTTAAACAAATCGAGCCAATTAGAATCCTTTGACGGAAAAACTAACTCCCGCGTTTGTAAACCGACGCGATGCTGCCCGGTTAAATCATCCAAAATCTGTTCAGCCTGACGCTTACCCGCCGCGACAATTGACGGGAGTTGTTCTAAAAGGCTTTTGGTTTTTTCAGTCATTTAGTCAATACCCATTTTTTTTTGAATGTTGGTTTTTCTTGAATTACGTTTCATTGTGTGTGCCCAAGAAATCCGATTTTTTGGAAAAATAGGATTTCTCAAACCGTGCCCAAATTGCCCAAGATTTTTTTGGGAAAAATAGGATTTCTGGGTGCCAACAGCTAAAGCAGTTGTCTGAAAGCTAAAGTAGGCTAAAGCCTACTAACTCTCTTGTAGTGCCCTTCAGGGTGCATTAACTTTATGGCATTGACGCACTGCGTTGGTTTGATAAAAAAACCGCTTGGTTTGGAGTCCAAAGCTAAAGCTTTGGATTCCAAAAAACGTAATTCTTTATTATATACAATCCTTGTACTAAGGAACGAAACTAAACCTGACAGGTTTTAAAAACCTGTCAGGTTTGTGATGAACCTGAAATTTAGGGGGACTTTTGTTCATCTTTGTAAGAAATCCACTTTGGATCACGATAACCGATTTTTCGCATCTTCAAAGTGGTTCCTAACTCATGAAATTCCTGAAGCGTTTGAATCATAGCCGGTAATTTTTGCAGTATCTGTTGAAAATGACTGTACGGAATATCAATCACCAGCTTTTCCGATTCAGCCAGACGAATCGCGAGTTTGACTTTGGTTACGAGTTCTTTGACATAAAACTCCAATTGTTGTTCTTTGGCGATCTGGTGGATTTTGCCAATGATTGCCTGATGTTTTAGTCCCTTAATCTTTTCTCGTTTGAGTTGATCCGAGTTTGATTGACTTTTTGGCTTATTGGCATCAAGTCTTTTCAATTCGAGTGTCAGTTTATCAAAAAGCGTATAGATTTGCTCAAGATGATAAACCTGAGAAAGTTCAGACTTTTTTTCGATGAGCAATTCATGTTGTTCATTAAATCTCAGTGTAAAGTATTGATAAGAATACTTTTTTGATTGGGACAGCACTTTAAAATCGCAAATGTCTTCAGGTTGTGTATATCTTGAGTAATAGCTGTCTGGGAGGGCGAAGCCAGTCAGTGTGCTTAATTTCTGTTTGATCTCTGAAATCAGCTTTTTCTTTTCAGTGTCGTATTTTACAACAATAGGCTCTTCGCCTTTGAAGTGTTCCCGAAAGAGTTTTTTGATTGTGCGTTTTTGTAGTGATCTATACATAATGAGTACAACGAATTACGACGCGGATAAACGAATTAATTAACTAACTGAGTACAACGAATTACGCGGATAAACGAATTAATTAACTAACTGAGTACAACGAATTACGCGGATAAACGAATTAGATAATGAGTACAACGAATTACGGGCCGATAAACGAATTAAATGAATGAGTACAACGAAACGCAGTGGCGGAACGCCTATGAAGCGGATAAACGAATTAAAATTACTCGAACCATGATCTTTATTCGTTTATCCACGCAATTCGCTGTACTCCACTCTGTTGTATTTGTACTCTATTGAGATTGCCACGCCAACTTCAAGTTAAACTCCTGCGCTAAATCCTCATAACGTTGCCGCACTTCTTCCTGCGTTACGGTCATTAAGTTAAGTCACAAAACACCTACAAAAAATATGGATAATGACGCGTTTTGAGGGCCATCACTTAATTTGAAAGCATCCAAATGATTTTATGGCCCTCAATGCGGCTAGTACAACGAATTACGCGGATAAACGAATTTAGTACAACGAAACTTGCGTTTAGCGAACGCCAAACTTCGTTAAGGAACGCCTATATTGCTACTAAACGAATTAAAAACGCGGATAAACGTACTATCGATAAAAATTGACTTTTATCAATCCTTATATTAAGCATAATCGCCATCGTTATTAACAAAGTACCCGGAAAATGGGAATACGCCCTTGGAATGATAAAAAAAACGCGTGGTTGGAGACGCCCAAAGCTAAAGCTTTGGATTCCAAAAAACGTAATCCTTTATTCTATACAATCCTTGTACTAATCCAACATTTAAAAACGCTTTTGACATCCGTTATTCGCACTATTTCTATTTCGTGTCGTATCGACTTTTTTTATAAGAAAAAGCATAAATATTCTTCATTGTCAAGAAGGCAATCACCGTTTAAATTTTTCGCTCTCAAAAAACAAACATTAGACTTGTCCGTCAATAAATAAGAAAGCCAAGGGCTAAGCCTTGGCTTTAATAACACATACCGAAGGGGCTAGAAAAGCCCCAACGGGGCGACATTAATATAGCCAGTGTATCTACCTAGAAGAGGGAAGGAGGGATTCGGACAATTCTATTCATTATTTCTCATTGAAATCTTCATTGCCGAAAAAACTCATGAATGCCGGCTTCCAATATCAGCTTATCTCGTCAAAAACCCGTTTATAAATCCTTTTTGATAGACAATCCTTGTAGTTCTTTGTTTTTGAGAGCGTTCAAACCGAAATGCACCCTCTCTGATTAATTTGTCACTTATTCCGGTTTAGTATCAATTGGCGTTTGATGAATATTAATTCTTGACCTCGACTCATAAATATTTTAAAGTAGCTTCCTCACAATCCAGGTCTTTTGAAGTACTACTTAAAAGAACTTCTCACAAAGACTGACTTTATTGACTCAGACATAAAGAGGATGCGACATAATGGCTCAGGAGCTGACTTCAAGTAAGCTGTATCATCAATTATTAAAAGAAGGGGCTTCAAAGTTATCTAATTCGGAACTGATAGCCGTTCTATTGGAAACAACACCTCCCGATCAAGAAATGAGGACTTTAGGCTTAACTTACCAATTATTATATGAAGGTGAATTACGTGACTTACGTGACTTTTTGGGAGTCCTGTCTGATTGGTTGTACTACACCCAAGATATCTTTGAAGCTGATGAGGCTTTGTTAAAAGCGAGCCTCGAAGTTCAAAGACGTGCCTTGACTAAAGTGTTAAGGAACAGCAACGCTATCATCTGAGTTAACCAACGACTTTTTGAGGTAGGAACTCAGTGAACGGGCGTTGTGTGTGGTGCTGAGCGGTTTATTTTTAAACCAACAACACCGAATGCTGGGGTTTGAAGACGGGTTTTAGGGTTGTTATGATGAGACTAATTCTTCTCATCAAGACACTATTGCCCCATTCAATCCCGCGAAATGCGAAACGGTATGAAACTAAGGGTTTTGTTAGTTTCCGCAATGCGGCTAATGTAATCCAACACGCGCCAACGCATCGGGCGATGACTACGAATTCCTTTAAAATCAATGTGTCAGTTCAAAATCCGGCCGTCGGTTAAAGTCACATCAAATATTTCATCAGCACGGATTTCTTCTTCACTGGGTAATAATGCGATATTGGTTGGACGTACAGATGAGACTTGATCTCCTAACAACCAAATCGCTTTCATCGGTACTAAAGTCACTAAAAAGTCTTTTAAGTGGATTATCGGTTTCGGCCATTATTTTACCCTAAAAGTTTTGAATCGGATTTGAGGCGTTCCGGTTACGACATTTTTCTGGATAAATATCTTAATTCTGTATATAATAAAAAATAGTGTTTTAAAATTAATCACTAAACCAATTGAAATTGATGATTTTAACTATGTCAACTAAACATAACATCTATAAAAATACCTCAAGGAAAGAATATAACCTTACCACCGAGCAACGCGACATTTACCGGAAGATATCTCAAGAATCCTTTTGGCTCAAAAAATGTGCCGAGCAAGGGCTTTTGTCTCGTGTTCATTCAATCAACACGCCACAACTTGATCCAAATGACTTAATGCCACCGTTAAAATCTAATAACCTGACAACTTTGAGTCTATTTAGTGGTGGTGGCGGTTTAGACTTGGGCTTTGATAAAGCGGGATATACCCACCAAGGCTCTTATGAAATCATACCTATTTGTGGTGTAAAAAACAACCGTCCAAACTGGACAATTCATAGTGGCCCTGAAAAGGGCGATGTCACTCAAATCAAATGGATCGATAAGATTGGCTCAATAGATGTTATCCACGGTGGGCCTCCATGCCAGCCTTTTTCTATTGCCGGGCGACAGGAAGGCCAAAATGATGAGCGAAATATGTGGAGTGAATTTATAAGGGCTGTCAATATCATTAAGCCTAAATCTTTGGTTGCTGAAAATGTATTAGGACTACTCAGCCCGAAATTTCGTGGCTTTGTTCAAGAACAGATATTGGATAAGCTCCCTGATTACCATATCCTTATGTTTGAACTGAATGCCGCTAATTTTGGTGTTCCCCAGATAAGACGACGGGTATTCTTTGTTGGTTTTCGTACTCTGGCGGATTTTAAACATTTCAAAATTCCACAACCCACTCACATAAGCTCTGAATTAGAGAGAACACGTTTTGATAATGTTTGTAGCACATATGACCTATTTGAAAATACCTTACCTAAAACGATGGGGGTTAGAAAAGCATTAGGGCTTCCTGACATCGGTTATGACTCTTTGGCACCTACCTTAAGAAGCGCGTTCACTGGTAAAAGAAATACAACTTCTGTGTTGAATAGTACCGCCGGGCAGAAAGCTTGGGGCCATATAGAAATATGGCCCAACGGCGTACAAGCTAATCGTGACAAAGCCTCTGCTTTTCCGGCAAAAAACGAACATTTCCGACTATCAGTACAAGATTGTGCGTTATTGCAAGGATTTCCAGAAGATTGGTATTTTGCGGGTGCTGTCTATCAGGTGCTAGGCCAAATAGGTAATTCAGTGGCACCTCCGGTTGCCTATCAAGTCGCAAAAGCGGTGGCTCTTGCCCTGTCATTAGGCTTATAAGCAAACTGTCATCTATAGATTTAAGGATTGCTTGACCAAATTCCTTAGGCGTATAGCATGATTGTCAGTTATTTCTTCCCAACCAGAAAAGTAACTAGCCGGTATATGAGGATTATTTAATGTGCTTCCCCTTTCAATGAGGTAATTAACCCGGTCACTTAAAATCTCTAGCATCCTATAGCTACTATAACCGTCTTTCACATCTTGTAGAGCTAAATACTTATCCTTTTTATATTGCTTTTTTTGGATTCGTCTCGCATCGTGATATGAATAGACCTTTTTCTTACCACAAATTTTATATAAATCATATAGAGTGAGCTTTTTAGAAACGATATCAGCCAGCTTAAAGTCAAAGTGTCTATATTCGGCTTTTTCCTCAATCCATGGGGCAATCATACTTGGACTGCCATATTTATAATAAACGTCTTTTTCTTGATAAAAACCAAATAGCCAATGTTTTCCTTGCCATTTCTTAATATGATCCAAGCCAAAGTCCCTTACTGTTGTCACGGAACCTTTTGACGTTGTTTTTAACTCAAATGGGATTTTATTTTCCCCTAATTCAAGGAAGGCATCAACACCAGACCTACCTTCTGATGTATCTCGAACGAGTTCAAATAACTCGATCATTTGATGTTCTCTGGAATCATCTTGAAAATAATTTTTGCTCATCTTATCCATTTATTGTCCTTAATAATTAAAATACCCAATTGACGTGTTTAAAAATTTATCCTTTAAAATAATCGGCTTGGGCACTGCCGCGGCCGACAAACGGTTTGGCGAGAACGGGTGCGGCTTGTTGGCTGATTTCAAACCTTTACACGGCGCTTGGCGGAACAAGTGTATCGGTTGCGGCTTGATACGGGTGTTATCTCTGCACATTAATGCCAGTGACATGCGCGGTTGGTGAAATCAATCGGTTAACCAATAATGGTTCTGAAAGCGCAATATTCTTAAAAGATTGGATTGTAAGCGCAACTGAGGGCCATCACTTAATTTTAAAGCATCCAAAGTCTTTTATGGCCCCCAAACAAGACCGTCCAAATAACCATAAAAAATATATGTCAATAATCGGCCCGCGTGTCACTTCTCTGCCAAACTAAAGTTTGGACTCCTGCCAAACTTCAGTCGGACGGCTGCGCGTGAGGCGATAAATCGCCTACTACAAACGGGCCTTTTCCTTTATGGTATTGACACACTGCGTTGTGTACCCGGGAATAGACTCAATCCGATTCATTTATGCTAACAAATACTAACGAATACTAACAAACGTTAACAATAGCGCCACATCCTAAAAAAAAATCAATCCGTCAAATCCAGAAAGAAGTTGTACTTCCAGTATACTTTAGGCGCGATCCCAATTCCCATGAACACCTCTATTGGTTTGTAGGGACTACCGAAAAACCTTAGAAGGAAGCCAAACTTGCGGGCGGGGTTCGGAGCCCCGCCCCGCTTGAAACAACAATAAACCGCCCGTGCCATTTCTTACTAACATGGCCTTTGCCTTCAATTTAAATTGGACTTTTTAATCTACTTTGTCACATTACAGATAATTTAGTTATTTTATGAGGTTTACTAATTTTGTTATTTATAAATCAATGATTTACGTTAAATCTGACAAAGTCGAATTATTGTTCATGTTTAATTCCCAATTCCCAATTCCCAAGATTTTGGCGTTTTGCAAGTACTTCCAAGAAGAAAATTTTTCTGGACAACCATATATTGCTCGGCTTGAAATTTTGATTTATAATGACTGTCCTGTTTTTGGAGCGGGTTGCTCGTAGCGCGTAACCTTTTTATTTGTAAGAATAACACTATTGAAATGAGACTGCCGTTAAATACTATTACCGTGATACGCGAAGCTGCCAAACATCATTTTGGACCACAGGCTAAGGTGTGGTTATTTGGTTCTCGGGTTGATGACAATAAACGTGGGGGAGATATTGATCTCTATGTCGAGGTGGATACGCCCATTTCTGATAGGGTACTCAAAACTTGTCGAATGGATGCCGAAATTCAAATTGCTTTGGGAGAACAGAAGATTGATATTGTGGTATTCTCACCCGGACAGCAACGATTGCGAATTCATGAAATTGCCAAACAAACTGGGGTTTTGTTATGACTCTGAACTATCGTCCCGAACACCTAGAACGTTTTTTATCCATGCTGACAATGGTATCAAAACAAGCCGTATTATTAGCTGAAACCCGAAAACGGTTATTTGGTCAGGCGAATATTGATGCGGCATGGATAAACGGGTTGTCAAATAACGATTACTGGGCCGATGTGCTAGAATCCTTTGTTTCCCGATTTGGACGTATGCAGGATAACTTGGGCGATAAATTATTGCCGAGGCTTGCCTTGCTAGAGGGTGAAAGGCCGGGTAACGCCATTGACAATTATAATAAAGCAGAGCAACGGGGATTAATACGTTCTGCGGATGACTGGATGAATATGCGCTCATTGCGTAATAAATTGGTGCATGAATATCTTGATGATGTGGATGAGTTTGTTGACTCGCTGCATTTGGCTAAGACGTTGACAGATGATTTATTACAGGCTTATAAGAATATTCGGCACTATGCTGAACACCATTTGCAGATTGCGCCTGGTAAATTGCCACCTCTATGAGGTACAATAAGCCAAGCGTATCCTACACTGGCTGCCATTTTTCAGAAAAAGCCGTTTTGTGCCAAACCTTCGAGGTTTGGCAACCCTCGAATATTTTTAGGGGGACAAAACTTTTCTGGACGACTAGAGTCTGTCTTACCTAATTCTAATTCTTAGTGTACAAGATGGACAATTTACCCCGGTACAACTCACTATTTAAAGGAGGAAATCATGTTGAGGCTGTTTCTCAAGTCCTATTGTTACTATTCCTATTTTCCAGTGCGGTAGTAGCACAAGAACCCGATAGAGCGGAAGCGACTCTTAACTATTGGAATAGGTTCTGGAAAGAAATAAGTAGTTGGAATGCCAATTTGAATGCTATCAAGGAAGAGTCACCTGACGGCAGGCTTGAAAAAATGGCATTAGCCTACCTAAATGTCGTAGAAGCACTCAAAACAATTCCTTCTACGTTGCTTATATTGAGTGTGCAATTCCAAGGACATTTAGGAAAAATTGCAAGGAGTACCACTCGGCAGGCTACCATCTTACGTCAACTTCGTGCTAATGATGAAGAAAAAGGAAGACATCGAAAAGCGTTACGAAGCAAAGCTCAAGGCTATTGAGGTTTAAATAGAGAAAGCAGGCCATCCTAGTAGGAAATAAATTCGATCTCAAGGCCAAAAAGAGTCAAGAATTGTCAGTAATCGCTTTTGAATACGAACCCATGCAAAGAGAACTTGCTATCGAAGCCCAAGAACTTGGTAAGAGTACAAGAACATTGTATGAAGAGCTACACTCATTTAATGCCAAATGGCAGGTAATGAATATTACGCTCACTGAAAGATTAAAGTGGTAAGAATAACAGGTTGTTGTCTGTTGCGGATTTTTGGGAAGGCTTGAATACCTATTTCTGAGATGCGACATTGACCTATTTTTGCTGGCAGTGAATCGTTCCCAAACTCTGTTTGGGAACGTTTTCCATGACGCTCAGCATCATTTTTGCTGGCAGTGAACCTTTGGTTAAAAACATCTTCAGCTAAATTCTTTAACCGATAGTTAAAGCAACTTATTTTCAAGTTTAATTGAGTACTAATCCCTCTTTTTGACTTCTTCAACGCTCATCTTATTTATACTGTCCGCAATCACCATTCTCACAACATCACTCAATCTGATTGGAGACGATGAGGGAAACCGACAGATTCGGTATGAAATATCGGCAGAATTTAACCATGACACGAAAAAGATGTACGCCTATTACAAACCAGTTGAAGAAGAATTAACTTGACAATGTCACATTTCAATCACCAATCACCGCACGGCTTCTCGTACAAGGTTCGCCTTGTACTCCTGATAATGTGACATTGTCAAGGTAAACAATCATCTATAGTACAACTGTCAGTAAAAATGGGAATGCGCCTATGAACCATTCCCAAGACTCTCCCCAAAATCCGTGACAATCAGAAAATCTATTTCACAGCAAAACTCAACACCTGTATTATTTTCCGTACTTCATGAATATTTTTGTAAATCTTATCTAAAGCGTCATGTGTCATATAGGCCTCTAATACGCCATAAAGCATTCCATTTCGACGTGCCTCATCAATAGTATCCGTTCCCCAAATCTTTTGTTTTAAATAAGGTTTTGCTCGCAAAGAACGGCATTGATTATCAAAGATATCTTCGGTGCAGGCTGCTACTAAAATCTCTATGCTTGGAAAACAAATTAGTGGCACAACCAGCGGTAAATATTGGTCGCTATAACCTTGTTCAACCAGTTTCTGGTAAAATTCATCTATGACTAACCCTAAAATGGCTTCAACCGAATAGGCCCATTTTTGAAAATAGTTATTTCGATGGCCTAATGGTTTTTCCGAGTCGGAACTGATGATCACCAAATCACGATTGTCAAGTACAATATTCTTTTTTTGCAACATTTTCAAGGTGTTGATTAATGAATTAACCACTTGTTTTTTCAAGTCTGTTGCTTGTTCACCAAACAAATCATGGCTGTTTTTTTAGCAGCTTTGTCAATAAAATTATTAACAAAACCACCTAATTTTAGCGACAACCCACTGTCTCGAAGTCCAAGGCATAAAGTGCTATCTGGTAATCCACTTTTCCCAACGCATTTTGCCATTCACAAGCAAATACCATTGGCGTATTGGTGGTATCTAAGCTATGTTTATGGGGAAAATAATCCGCGTTTTCTACTTTTTGCGTGTCAGATTGAGGCGCTGTGCGATTTATCAATTGGGCAAAATGTTGAATCCCGTTTTTATCATCTCCTTGTCATTTGTTAACGCGAGGAGTGCTGTAAATAATCGCCCTCGCATTTCATCATATGCCACGGCGCGTAATCGTTTAACCACTTGAGGCAACACTTTTTTGGGATTATCACATGTTTACCCAATCAGTGCTATAGATGTTCAGAAAATTAATTTCAAAACAGCCAACAGTTGTCTGAAAGCTCAAGTCCCCTAAAGGGGACTAAATAATTAATTATCTGAAAATCTATAGTAAAGCCGGACGATTTAAATTTTAGCCGTTTTTCGGCTTTCATTTTCCACAAATGGATGACTCGGTAACGCCATGAGAGTATGACTTTACCATCAGAACATTTAATTTGGTGTCGCCCCTTATCATCATTTCCAGCGCCATTTCCAACATAAATTACTTAACGAAACACGTCTCGGTGATAGGTTTCCGCAATGCGGCTAATGTAATCTAACACGCGCCAACGCATCGGGCGGTGGCTACGAATCCCTTTCCAATCAATGTGTAAGTTCAAAATACGTCCGTCGGTTAAAGTCACATCAAATATTTCATCAGCACGGATTTCTTCTTCACTGGGTAATAATGCAATATTGGTTGGACGTACAGATGAGACTTGATCTCCTAGCAACCAAATCGCAAAATAGGTACTAAAGTCACTAAAAAGTCTTTTAAGTGGATTATCGGTTTCGGCCATTATTTACCTCAATTGTCTGAATCAGAATTTTCAGAATTTGAGAATTTTCAGAATAAACCTTTTTATCTCTTATGTTTATTCGGTTCATTCTAAAAGGGTCTGAATCAGAATTTTCAGAATTTGATAATTTTCAGAATAAACCTTTTTATCTCTTATGTTTATTCGGTTCATTCTCAAATTTAATTTTAGAAATTCTGATTGGGAAATTGTAGCAGAAAAGTCATGATTCGGGACTAACTGAAGCCTGAATTTTATGGCATGTTGTTTGAGGTGAGAAACCAAGGCTCGAAAAGAAACAGGGTTTCTAAATATCCGATAACTCATGCTTGTGCACTTTCCGACATTTAATTCACTGTTAAACAATCTCTGTAGTTATTGCTTCGTTAATGTCTATAGTCAGCAACATGCTTAAACGTCACCAGTCGATCCGATTCGATATCCTGATGTTTTTTTACTGCACCGTCGGGCCAATAAATTGTTAGTTCATCAATCTGAGTTGCTGGCCCCAAACCAAAATGTCGCTCAGAGTGGTGCTGAGAAAGGTACGCGCCGTCGGCACCCACTTGAGCGGTTTGTACCAATTCACTCGTTATTCACCTGTACCGTGACGCGGGCCCCGATAGCGTAGGTATTGCCGCCGCGCTGACGTAGGCGCAGAGCAAGCCAATGGCCGTCACTGTTTGAGGTCTTGTGGAGCAAGCATGGTACTTGCGGGATGTGCCATAACGGCGATATCCATCTTGCCATCACCCTCGTAATCGGCTTGGGCACCGCCGCGGCCGACAAACGGTTTGTAATATTATAAAAATTAAGGGATTGAATTGTAAGCGCAACAGGGGGCCATCACTTAATTTTAAAGCATCCAAAGTCTTTTATGGCCCCCAAACAAGACCGTCCAAATAACCATAAAAAATATATCTAAATGACCGGCCCGCGTCTCACTTCTTTGCCAAACTAACGTTTGGACGACTGGTTGTTTGCGTGAGGCGATTACAAGCCTACTAAAAATCTGCCTTTCCCTTAACATTATAAAACCGTAACGGAAACCCGCTGAAGATGATATCCACCAACACCAACGTGGCAATAATAAAGAAGCGCCACTGGATGATCCCGTGAGCAAGCATAGCGTTCAATCATTGGTCATTTTTCAGGTTATTGAGAATTTAGTCATTGATGTGTGACTTTAATTGGTGAATTCTATTGTTCTTAATACTGCCAAACTCTCAAATAGGTTGGTTTTCCTATTGTCAGTCCAACCACAGATTTTTCATCTGACTCTGGTGGGCAACAACGTTGCCCACTCTGTCTGGCTACCTCTTATACCCACTTTCCTCCAATTGAATAAACTTCTTTATTAAGTGA
>NBMI01000192.1 GCA_002085445.1 Candidatus Parabeggiatoa sp. nov. 2 | reverse complement strand
AAACCCGTTAGCCCCGTCAATAACACAAGGTTAATCGCCGTTTTACGGCCTTGAAGTACAGTCATACCAATGTTGTACAAAAATCCCACCGTGACAACAACAATCCCAACCTTAAGAATCGTCGGTTGTTCCAAAAATTCCCGTCCCATAGTCGGGAAAAAACGATTGCCAGTGATTTCAGCTAACTTTGCATAAGAAACAAACAGATAGCCAAGAATGGTCAACACGCCCACTATCAGGAACATCCAGAACAAAACTCTTGCCAAGTTTGGAGAGTGTAATTCCTTTTCGGCTTCTTCTGGTATAAGATAATAGGCCGCGCCCATAAAACCGAACAATAGCCAGATAAAAAGCAAGTTAGTATGCACCATACGAACCATGTTGAACGGCAGCTCCGGAAATAGGAAATCTCCCACCACATATTGCAAACCGACGATAAGGCCAAATACAATTTGTACTATAAACAGCGCAATAGCCGCAATAAAATAGGGTCTGGCAACCGCCTGCGATGAATACGGCATTGATTTTCTCCCTTTAACCTTCAATATTTGGAGGCCAATTGGCTGTATTGATTTCAGAAGTCCACTTCAAAAACGCAACCAGCGCGTCTAACTCCTCTTCGCTGAAGTTGAATTGTGGCATTTGTCTGCGCCCCGATATGTTTGTAGGCGTACCTTTGAGCCAAGCTCTGATAAAATAGGCAGCGATTTGATCATTGCCCCGACGCTTGTACACGTTGCCCAATTCTGAGGCATAATAAGCCCCTTCCCCTAACAGGGTATGGCAACCGATACAATTATTTTCCTCCCACACCGCTTTGCCTTGTGCGACTTGGGGAGTCAGGTTTTCGCGGTGATCACGTTTTGGCAAAGCACGGCCCGTATCAAAAGTTAAGGCAAGGAACAGTAACAGAAAAAACACTGAACCGCCATAATAGATATTTCGTGCCATAGATTTAGTGAATCTATCACTCATTTTATTGTATCCTTATAAAGCCATTTAAACGCTAACCTCATTATTATGGAAATAAAAAGTTCCTCATTGATTTATGTCAAGTGCTAGCCTTATTTTTATGGAAATAAAAAGAGCATCATTGATTTATGTCAAGTTATGACTAAGCTTCAAGGTAAATAGAGATGTCCAGAATGAATCGTCATGGGTAATAAACAATTGCCAATTACCAATTACCCATTACCCATTACCCATTACCCATTACCCAATTCAGAGGATATTTACATTATAATTATAAACTATGACTCTTATTCAGATTCTGCCAGATGTACAAGCAGCACTTAATTTGACTGCCGTTTGTTTGATGACGGCCGCCTATTATTACATTCGTCAACAAAACCAAGCCGCTCACCGGGCTTGCATGATCGCCGCTTTGGTGGTTTCCAGCCTATTTTTAGTCGCCTATCTCACTTACCACTTCAATGTGGGAAATGTCAAATTTGCCGGCCAAGGATTAATCCGTCCGATCTATTTTTCCATACTGGCGAGTCATATCTTATTGGCAGCGTTAATTGTACCATTGATTTTAGTGACGCTAGGCTATGCCCTTAAAGAAAAATTTGCCAAACATAGAAAAGCCCCAACGGGGCGACATTAATATAGCCAAGGGCATCGCCCCTGGATACTAAGGTATCTTTGATGCAAATAAATTCTCAACATATCTACCTAACCAAACGTTATGCACTTGCCGTTGTTATCATTATTATATTTACCACACTCACTTTTGTAAGTATGTTTTTATTGTGGAATGCTCAAAGTGATTATGCGGCTATTATCAATATTAGTGGCAAACAACGAATGCTATCCCAACGCATCGCCTTGTATGCCAATAGCCTTATCTACTCTGGAAATCAAGGAGAAGACAACAATTGCCAACAGAAAAATCGCAAAACTTTAACGGATTTAATCCGTTCAATGCAGCAATCACACCAAGCCTTATTGCATGGTAATCCCAAACTTGGCATCTACTATTCACAGCCTCCGGTTAAAGTGCAAAAAATATACTATCAAGCCCCCACCAACTTAAACCAACAAGTCAACGACTTTTTGGAAAACGCACGCCTTTTAACTGAGATTCCCTGTGGCAGTTTATCCAAAGATAATCCACATTTACGAAACCTCACGCTTGCGGCTGAAGATCAGCTGTTGGAGAGTCTCAATACCGCCGTGTTTGCTTATCAACATGAAAGCGAAAATCAAGTGAGGCAAATCGTCTATCTCAAAACGGCCTTGTGGATATTGACTTTAATTGTTTTAGGGTTAGAAGTCTTGTTTATTTTCCACCCGATGGTACGCCGTGTGGTAGCAGAATCCAACAAACTTGCCGAACAAAATGCCGAATTAGAACGTGCCAAAGCGGCAGCAGAACAAGCGGCTAAAGCCAAAGCTGATTTCTTAGCCACCATGAGCCATGAAATCCGCACACCTCTGAACGGGGTGATTGGCATGACTGGCTTGTTATTAAATACAACTTTAATGCCTCAACAACGTGAATTTGTAGAAACGATTCGTTTAAGCGGAGATACTTTACTGACTGTACTCAACGACATTTTGGATTTTTCCAAGATTGAATCGGGCGGCATGCAGTTAGAAAAACAGCCGTTTGAAATTCGGGCGTGTATTGAAGATATCTTTGATTTATTTGCCGCAACCGCCTTATTTGATTAGAAACAAAGTCCCAGCTTGGGTTGAAGGCGATGTCACCCGTGTGCGGCAAATTTTGGCGAATTTGGTTAGCAACGCCATCAAGTTTACCAAACAAGGTGAAGTGTTTGTCTCCGTCAATGCCAAACCCTTACCCGATGAGCAAGTTAAACTTCTGTTTTCGGTACACGACACCGGCATTGGCATTCCTGAAGACAAAATGGACCGATTGTTTAAAGAATTTTCACAAGTGGACTCTTCCACAACACGCCAATATGGTGGTACCGGTTTAGGATTAGCGATTTGCAAGCGTTTGTGCGAATTAATGGGTGGGAAAATTTGTGTCGAAAGTGAAGTTGATAAAGGAACTATATTTTATTTTACGTTGCCCACCGTAGAAACTGTCGCGCAAGAACCACCACTTGTTCCCCGTGTTGAGTTGCAAGGTAAACACGTTTTGGTGGTTGATGACAATGCTACCCATCGGCGCATTTTAAATCACCAACTACAAAGCTTTAATTGTGTCGCTTACCCCATGCGTTCAGGGCAAAAAGCCTTAAACTGGCTGAATCAAGGGCATCACTGCGATGTCGCCATTTTAGACAGATGCATGCCTGAACTGGATGGCATCCAACTGGCAAACGCGATACGTCGTTTCCCACAGAGACAAAATTTGCCATTAATCCTGTTAAGCACCTTGGAGGACTCTGAAAAAAGCGAAGAAGAGACCAAAAAACGGTTTCAAGCGTTTATCTCCAAACCTATCAAGCAGACGCACTTGTTAAACACGCTCACTTATGTATTAATTGGGGAGGAACGCAAAGAGATTTCAGCACCCTCTACCCGGCAAATAGATAGCAACTTGGCAAAACGCTTGCCGTTGCGTATTTTAATAGCCGAAGATGATATCATTAATCAAAAAATTGGCGTATTGATACTTGATAAAATGGGCTATACGGCTGAGGTAGCCGCCAATGGTTTAGAAGTTCTCAACGCGTTGCAAAGACAGACTTATGACATCATTTTCATGGATTTGCACATGCCAGAGATGGATGGTTTTATGGCGACTGAAGCGATTATGAAAGAATATCCCGCTTCTGTTCGCCCCAAAGTTATTGCCATGACAGCCAGTGCTTCACAAGGAGATCGTGAAAAATGTTTCTTGGTGGGCATGAATGACTTCCTCACTAAGCCTATGCACTGGCATAAATTGCAAGCCGTTTTAGAAAAATGGGGTAATGGGTAAGCAGTAATCAGTAATCAGTGATCAGTTATCAGTGATCAGTTATCAGTCGCCCAAACTTTAGTTTGGCAGCGGCAGGAGTCCAAACTTTAGTTTGGCAGAGTGAAAGCGCAAAACAATCACACTCCAGCCCACTGCCATTAAGTTAAGCTTTTCAGATAATGAATTATTTAGTCCCTTTAGGGGAGTTTAGCTTTTAGACAACGGCTTTAGCCGTTGGCGGAGGAGGTATTATTTCTTTCTAATTAACAAAACACCTACAAAAAGTCTCAAACTGTAAGTGCGACAGAGGGCCATAACTTAATTTGAAAACCTATTTTATGGCCCCCAAAATCTCTCGTCCAAAAACTTGCCAAAAAATAGGTTATGAACAGGAGCCCGTGTATCACTACTTTGCCTTCCTTACGTTTGGATTCCTGTTTGGACTTCTGTCAAACTAAAGTTTGGACTCCTAGTCCTGCCCACTGATAAATTTTTCCAAAAAATCTGATTTCTTTGACTTTTTCCCGCACTAGGTGGCCGCTAATTCCATACCACTGAGAAATCCGATTTAAAAAAAATCGGATTTGTTTTTTCATAGTTTTGAGGTCATGTTTGTCCTTTGAGCAGGTGCTATGGAAAAACTGCCGAGGTTTTGCCAAACTTCGGAGGTTTGTCCGTCCAAAGTCGCTAACGCGACTACTACGAACCTAAAAGTCGCTAAAGCGACTACTACAAACGCTAAAGCGACTACTACAAACACTACAAACTGATTATGGAAATAGGCTCAATCTATCAACGCAACGGCAAATGTGAATTTATTGTTTGGGCACCGTTGCTAGATGATGTGGTATTACTTCTGATTTCTCCGACGGCGCGAAAAGTGCCCATGGTGAAAGATGATAGCGGTTACTGGAGGGTGACTTTAGATCAGTTTGAAGTCGGTAGCCAGTATTTTTATATCCTCAATAATAACAAACAACGGCCTGATCCTGCTTCACGATTTCAACCTAATGGTGTTCATCAAGCGTCTGTGGTTGTCGATTATCGCTCTTATCAATCTGATAAGGTAAGAACTTGGCAAGGTATTCCGCTTGAAGAGTATATTATCTATGAAATTCATGTAGGCACGTTCACAGAAAAGGGTGAATTTGAGTCTGTTATTGACAAATTACCCTATCTCAAAGCGTTAGGCATTACCGCCGTTGAAATCATGCCCGTCGCGCAATTTCCCGGCCGTAAAAATTGGGGATATGATGGTGTCTATCTTTATGCGGTACAAAATTCTTACGGTGGGCCTTCTAGCCTCAAAAAGTTGGTTAATGCTTGTCACGACGTCGGATTGGCTGTCATATTGGATGTTGTTTATAACCATTTAGGCCCTGAAGGCAATTATCTGTCTGATTTTGCACCGTATTTTTCCAATCAATATCTCACGCCGTGGGGAGAAGCCGTTAATTTTGATGGCCGTTATAGTGATGAAGTCCGCAACTATTTTTTTGAAAATGCGCTCTATTGGTTTCGCTACTTTGATATAGATGCCTTGCGACTTGATGCGACAAATTTAATCCGTGATGAAGGCGTTAATCACTTCTTAAAGGTGTTAACAGAAAAGGTGGCCGCGTTGGAGGCCGAAATTGGTAGGCCGTTGTTTCTCTTCGCTGAAGATGGGTTAAATAATACAAAAATCATTAAACCCATTGAACACAGTGGCTATGGTATGGACGCGCAATGGTGTTTTGACTTTGAACGCGCCCTTTTTGCGAGGTTGACGGGTGAAAAGCCGGGCGTTTATGCCGATTTTGGTGAGATGGCGGAATTCGTCAAAGCGTATCAAGAAGGTTATGTGATTACTGGGCAATATTCCATTTATAGGAAAAGAAAGTTTGGCATGTCCTCACGAGACATGCCGGCCCATCAATTGGTGGCGTTCAGCCAAACGCATGATGTGACGGGCAATCGCATGTTGGGAGAAAGGCTGTGCCATTTGCTCTCTTATGAAGCGGCAAAACTGGCGGCCGGGGCTGTGCTACTTTCGCCTTATATCCCATTATTATTTATGGGCGAAGAATATGCTGAAACCAGTCCTTTTTGTTATTTTATTGACCATTCCGATTTTAGGTTAATTGAAGCGGTAAGAGAGGGCCGTAACAATGAATTTAAAGACTCTCTTTGGGATAAAGAACCGCCAGCGCCTGATGACGACAGCACGTTTTTAGCTTCTAAACTCAATTGGCGTTTGCTCAATGAAACTCAACATCGAACACTGTTGGAGTTCTATAAGGCCCTTATTCAGTTAAGAAAAACGGTTGAGGCCTTTAAAGTCACTAAACAAGGGTTGGAATGTCGCCAACTTCATCCAAATGTTCTTGGTGTCAAAAGAACTTATAATGACAGTGTTGTTTTATTATTGATGAATTTCAATCCGTATGAAGTTGCTTTGCAGTTTCCGTTGGCGGGAACGTGGCATAAACGGTTGGATTCTTCTGATAGCAAATGGTTGGGTGGCGGTTCGGCGGTTCCTGATGAAGTTAATGAGATGTTTGACTCGACAATTAGTCAGGAAAGTCTTGTCGTTTTTCAGTACATGCCATGGTAAGCGAATTGGGTGCAACGTAGTACAGCTAATTACGCTCAGTACAACGAATTACGCGGATAAACGAATTGCTAGTTACGTCGTCTCGCTAATGACGCTTAGTACAACTATTAATTATGAGTACAACGGATTACGGGTCGATAAACGGATTGGTAGTCATGTTGTCTAGCTAATGATGCTCAGTACAACTAACTCTTATGCTTAGTACAACGGATTACGGGCAGATAAACGAATTCGTCTAGCTAATGACGCTCTGTACAACTAATTCTTACGCTTAGTACAACTAATTACGCGGATAAACGAATTGGTAGTAACGTAGTCTAGCTAATGACGCGGAGTGCAACTGTTAAGGAAAAGCCCTGTTTGTTTGTAGTAGGCGATTTATCGCCTCACGCCGAGTCCTCCAAAACTTGGCTCCCATTTTTCAGAGCAAAAACTTTTTTTTGCGGAGCGAAACTTTTTTTAGTTTGGCAGAGGAGTGATACGTGGGCCGGTTATTGACCTATTTTTTTGCGGGTTTTTGGAGTGTTTGGAGGGCCATGAAATACTTACGTCGGCAAAAGTACAGCGAAGCGAAACTTTTGCCGACGTGGATGTTTTCAAATTAGGTTATGGCCCTCGTCGCGCTCTAATTCGTTTATCCGCGCAATTCGTTGTACTATCATAAATTCGTTTATCCGCGTAATTCGTTGTACTATCAGATAGATACCAATTGCAGCTGCATTCTGTGTATCATGCACACTAACCCGTTTATCCGCGCAATTAGTTGTACTATCATAAATTCGTTTATCCGCGTAATTCGTTGTACTATCAGATAGACACCAATTGCAACGGCATTCTGTTTATCATGCACACTCGGAAATGACTTACCACAGCTAAGTACAACGGATACGCGAAATAAACGGATTGCACACCTCGAAAATGACTTACACAGGAGTCCAAGATTTCAACTGAAAAATTCGTTTATCCGCGCAATTAGTTGTACTATCATAAATTCGTTTATCCGCGTAATTAGTTGTACTATCAGATAGATACCAAATGCAACGGCATTCTGTGTACCATGCTCGCCTCGAAAATGAGTTGCCACCGCCAAGTTAGGTGTGCACAACTTGAGAGGTGTTGTCTAGTACAACTAATTACGCGGATAAACGAATTCGCGGTTAAACGAGTTAGGTGTGCACAACTTGAGAGGTGTTATTTAAACTCGCTTTAACTCAATTGACACTAAGTTATAACTCAATTGATACCAACTGCGACTGGATTGTGTTTATCATGCACACCTCGAAAGTGACTTACACCGGAGTCCAAGATTTCAACGGCAAAATTCGTTTATCCGCGTAATTAGTTGTACTATCATCTATTGCATGCCCATTTTAGAAATGCAACCCTTTTGGTACTTGCTAAAACCTGAAATTGCTAGTATCATGCGCCCCTTAATTTTTTTAATCACAGGAGAAATCTGATGAACTTATATTTACAAACACGGCGGCGAAACCTGAAACGCCAACCAAGGGCTGTGTTTTTCAGTCTCATTGGATTGTTGGCCCTATTATCGGGCCTCGTGTCTAATCTGGCCTACGCAGTGCCAATGACGACCACTTATCAGGGCTATTTGGCCGATGCCAGTAGTAATCCGTTAAATACAACGCTCAGCATGACGTTTGCCCTTTACGATAGTCCAACCGGGGGAACGCCATTATGGACTGAGACACATCCTAATGTGACGATCACTCAAGGAGTCTTCAGCGTTGTGCTTGGCTCCGTGGTGAGTTTCGAGAATGACGACATTGATGGCGAGCGTTACCTTGGTATGACAGTCGGGGATGATGCGGAAATGATACCAAAGGAACAGTTGACCAGTGTGGCATTTGCGATTAAAGCGGGTGTTGCAGAATCGGTGGTAGACGGTGCTGTGGATACGGACAAGCTGGCAGAAAGTGCGGTAACGACGGACAAAGTGGCAGATAATACCGTCACCACCGCGAAAATCGCTGATGGTGCTGTCACTGGCGCGAAAATCGCCGATATTGCCGGGCACAGTGCAACGGAGTTGGCTGATATTGCCTCAGCGGGTAGTGGGGCCATTATCACGACTGAAGAACGTGAGAAGTTGGAAAGCTTGCAAGGCGGCGGTGCAATTAAATTAAATGGCAATGATGCCTATTACACAGATGGTAACGTCGGTATCGGCACAACAACTCCAAATGCAAAGTTGGATGTGAATGGTCAGATCCTTATACAAGGATGGGATGCTATTATTAAGTCAAAGGATAATGTAGGAGGGCTTAATCGAACATTTCACCTGATTGGAACTTATCACGGGTGGAATCAGGAAGCTATCTATGTGGCTGGATACAACTACTACATTCGGAATGGAAATCACGTTGATTCGTATGCAAAAAGAGTACATTTTGGTGCTCAAGAGACAATGACCGTCGATTTGGGGTCTGGCAACGTTGGCATCGGCACAAACCCGCAATACAAACTGGACGTAGCCGGCCCCATTCGGGGGAGCTACATTCGGGGGAGCCACATTCGTTTAGATGGTGGGCATATTGTTACTCACAACATAAACGGTGCTTTGGTATTAAATACAGTATCAGATGATACTGAAAGCGTAGCTGGTATTTTGTTCCGGAAAGCCAATTCAATGGAAGATTTTGCGACAATTACTTCTGAAGGCAACGTCGGCATCGGCACAACGAACCCAACTGCCAAGTTGGACGTGAGAGGTTCTATTAAAGGACAAGGATTTTTTCACGCAAAAAAAGATAAAGATGGTGAGCACTACAAAGCAACACCATTAGAATGTGTGGATGTCTGTACTTCACTGGGGGGGCGCATGAGTTCAAAAACTGATATTTGTGCTTGGATGTGGGTTTTGGATAATAATAACATTGGAAAGGTAGCAAGAGGATTTCCAATGTATAATAACCGAACATCAGGCGGTTGTGGTGCATTGAATACCGGTGATGTGCCTAGAGTTGTAGGTCCTGTTGTAAATCTACCATGGAGTACCGCCGAAAAGTGGGATTGTGGATGTCACGGTATAAGATAAGCCTTTAAGCCTCTAAAAATGTCTGAATCAGAATTGACCTGATTTTAGAATTTTCAGAATGAAACCTTTTTATTCGGCACTATCCTGAAACATTTTATCATTCTAAACATTCTGATTCAGACACATAAACAGGCGTTTTTGATAGGCACCTCTTATATTTTTAAAATCTCAGCGGTTTAATTTAAACGCTCATGTTACGCATGATGCTTCAAAAGGGCTGGGCGAGGTTTGCAACCCCGCCCGCAACGTTTTAGAAGATTCCCAAAAAAACGTTCGGAAACCGGTTACAAACCGGTTCCCGCCTAGATTAATCTGAAGTTTTGTGCGTAACCTCCGTTAAACGTAAGGAGAAATCACCAAATGACTCTGACAACACGGTATCAAAACAGCCTCCTGTTATTCCTCATCTTGCTCCTGTTGACATCCATCAACACCGTGTCGGCCCACACCAGCAGCAACTACAAGATGTCCAAAGATGTCCTGAGCAACGGTGGCAATCAGGCCAACTCGTCAAATTACCAACGACTATCAACAATAGGGCAGCCCGCAACCAGAAGGATCATATCCAATAATACGATCCTTCAAGCCGGATTCCACCACCCTAAACAGGGCATTTCACCGGCAACATGCAAAATTTACGCCGTCAATGACAAAGGACTCAATAACTCGCAGTTCTTTACCATTAACCTTAATGATCTAACAGTCACTGAGTTAGGGCCACTATACGAAGGACATGATATTGAGAGCCTTGCCATCCACCCCAAAACGAACATGATTTACGCCGCTTCCGGCGATAATGTGACGAATGGGAACAACGGACACTTCTATATTGTAGATGGACAAACCGGTGGACTGATCCCGGTGGGCAGCACGGGTTTCAACGAAATTGAAGCACTGACATTTAGCCCCGATGGTGGGACATTATGGGCGTGGGCAAAAGGCGACGGCCTAATTACGATTAACCCAATAACGGGTGTAGGTACTTTAGAAATGCCCTCTACCGTGTTGATAGAAGGGCTAACGTTAAGCAAAGAAACCGGCCGCACCGTCTTTTACGGCTCCGTAAACACCGCACTCTGGGTATATGACATGGACGCGAATACGTTAGACGTGGCTTGCACCAACTTGTTTGGCGAAACCGAGGCCCTAGAAATGATGCCAGACGGCCTGTTACTGGTTGGCACTCACAACGTCCCTTTTGGGCTACACGCCTTTAACCCCGAAACCTGTGAAGTCATTATGGCTGATGAGACACTTACCAATCAGTTTAATGATGTAGAAGGTATCGCGTTGCCGGTTGAAGCCTGTACGGATTAAAGGAATAAACGGATTTGCACCCTAATAAAAGGGTTGTTTTTGCCGGAGCAGGTTTATAATCTGCTCCGTAACTTTTGCCGGAGCAGGTTTGCAACTAATGCTGGAAAGCGGAATTTCCATACCACCCCAACGCCAACGGCTAAAGCCGTTGTCTAAAAGCTCAAGTACCCTAAAGGGCACTATAAGAGAGTTAGTAGGCTTTAGCCTACTTTGGCTTTCAGACGGCTGATGCTGTTGGCTCGGTAGCTATCCCAAAGGTGCCGACTTTATCAGCCCCCTCACCCTAAATTCCTGACATTCCTTACATGAAGTGGGCCAGGCAGAGGCCGAACACTGATCAGATTTTGGCGTTTCTAGCTATCCGTTTATTTCGCGTATCCGTTGTACTATCAGATAGATACCAATTGCAACGGCATTGTGTTTACCATGCACACTCGAAAATGACTTACACCGGAGTCCAAGATTTATCTTGGGCTTAAAATATATATATGGGGCCGTCTTATGACTCTAATATCTCAACAGAAAAATTCGTTTATCCGCGTAATTAGTTGTACTATCAGATAGATACCAATTGCAACGGCATTGTGTTTACCAAACTAAACTACAAAGATTCGTTATAAGATAAACTACAAGGATTCGTTAATCCAACTCGTTCCGAAGAACGCTATTCAATCCGCAAAGGTTTTGAGAAGAGAAAGATTTGATACTCTAAACTAAAATCCCTTATTAGATACAATCCTTGTAGATGAAACGTGCCAAACGGTTTTATGGCCCCCAATTAGGGTCTAATAACCGTACAAAATGAATGGTCAAATAGTCGTACAACGAATTACGCGGATAAACGAATTAGGGTAAGTACAACGAATTACGCGGATAAACGAATTAAGTACAACGAAACTTTCAACTCGTTCAGAAGAACTACAAATATTGTCTATGCGAATTAAGGGTTAAATTGAATCTTATCAATTCAAATTATTCAACACCGAGACACGGAGTTACACTCTGTGGACTCCGTGTTGAAAATAAAATCATGGCCCACAAAATAAACGCACGCACGCAAAAGACATCCAAATAAACTTGCGCATGCAAGCGTCACTAGCGTGCGTTATTTTCTTAACAAATTGACGCTCTGATTTGGGGGCCATAAAACGTTTTGAATGTTTTCAAATTAAAGTCTGGCCCCCATGTTGCTCAATAATACCAGTTCAGAAAACATTGATGTTTATCAAAGATAGGAAGAATGGTGACGAAGAAAACGAATTGAGTACAACGAATTGAGTACAACGAATTGAGTACAACGAATTTGGAAATAAACGAATTTAAAAATTCGGGCGCAACTACCAGTCGTCGTTTGCCCTGCCAAACTAAAGTTTGGACTCCTGAACGTACTTACTTAAAAATCCGTTTACTCCCCAAATCCGTTGTACTTTCAGTCTAGTTTTTGTGATTGATTAATGTCAGCGGGAAAATGCGCCCGATTTATTTACCTATTATCTGTACAGCCACTTTACGCTGCCTTGGGCCATCCAATTCAAACAATAAAACTGATTGCCATGTACCTAATGATAAACACCCGTTCACCAACGGTACGCTCTCATGACTACTCAAAAGCATTGCCAATATATGTGAATGGGCGTTTTTCGGCTCATCCGATGGGCAATCCCTTAAATGAATATCATTGTGCTTATAAGGCCTCTCAGGAGAAGCGATTTCCTTAAAAAACAACCGTAAATCATCCAGCAGACGTGGTTCGTATTCATTAACGGCCAAGGCTGTCGTTGTATGGCGCGAAATAATATTCACCATACCTTCCTTAATCCCACTTTTTGTGACTTCCTCAGTTAGAGACTCCATTAAATTATATATTTGGATACCTTCGCCCGTTTGCAAAGTAATTTCATTAAAATAGATATTCATTTTTCCCTCAAAACTCCAGGGGCGTTGCCCCTGGCTTTAATAATACTCAAAACTCCTGGCTTTAAAGTTGTCATCGGGCAAATTGGACTACGAAACCCGCTTAAGATGCACATCTTGCGGTAGATAAGGTATTGTTATACCGACCACTTTAAAGCGATCCCAAATCTTAAACAACACCTCTGATTTGACCACTATCCAGTCTGCCTGAGCCATGTCGATAAAATAGTCTATGCGAAAAGTCACTTTGAAATCCGCAAATTCCCACAGAAAAACATGATATTCATACAACTCATCAGGTGGCTTATTATAATTGATAACTTCTGGTATGTCATCCAGCACACTTTTGATAATCTTTTCAGCCAAATGCAGATCATCCTCATAACTGATGCCCACATACAAACTAGTACGTCTTATCGAATGACGAGTAATATTGGTAACGGGAGCAGAGATAATGTCCGCATTAGGCACTCTGATTTCTTTCCGATCCAGCGTTCGGAGAGTCAGAGAACCCATTCCAATTTGCGTGACTATTCCTGAAGAACCACCAATTTCCACTAAATCGCCACTTCGCAAGGGACGTTCTACCAACAATAAGATGCCACTGAGAAAATTATTAACGATATTTTGCAAGCCAAAACCGATGCCAACACCGACGGCGCCAGCAAACACTGTCAACGCGGTTGGATCGAATCCTATGGCTTTTAAGGCAATCAACAGCCCAATCAATACCACCGCATACTGAATAAATACAGAGAGGCTATGCCGTACTCCGGTATCAGTGACATTTCCCAAAATCCACCGATAGGTGACTTGGCGAGACCAACCGCCAAACCAGAACACGGCCCAGAGGAGTACAATTGTCAGTAGCACATGCCCCACTGTGAATGCCTTACCATCAGCAAATTCAAACAACGGAAAGTCATATAGTTGCACCATACTTTGCTTGATAGCCACATCAGAAGACCAACCGCTCAGCCAAAGGAATGTCATCACGGCCAGCACTATCAGGGCCAGTCCTAGCACTTTATCCACTAAAGGAATAATATCTTCGGCCCAGAGTGAACCATAACTGCTGTGTTTTAAAGCCAAGTTTTTCAATCCGTTAATCAAATCCGCTAACAGTCCCCGTGCAATCAACCAGCCAGTCAACACCAACAAGAATAAACTCAAATTTTCGGCAACCGTCCAGCCCAAGCTAATGTAGCCAATCACCCCTGATATTGAAACGGCCAGAATGCCCAAAGGTACCAATAAAGTGACGAGGGAAGTGACCAATAGCCAATAGCCTTGAACACTCTCGGACAGAGCGCTTAGCATTATCTTACGAATACGCATGAGAGGCAGCACCAGCAACGCTAACAGGAGCATAAACACGGTGTCGATCATATCCAGTGCCGTTAAGGAAAGCCTTGACGCATATTCTTCCGACTCCACATGTAGCAGTGCCGTAATGACTGTCAATATGCCTAAGACAATAATCAGCCCGCGCAGTTGCAGAGAGAGTTTGGTACGAGGTGGTTGAAGGTCGGATAACAGTAACCAAGACAAGCTAATGAGCAATTGAGTCCCTAACCAAATCAATAACAGAATAAGCGTGACAATGAGGGTTAATTGGGTCGGTTGCGTCAGCCACAGGAGTAATAAAACCACACCTGTGACGGCAATGCTCCCGGTATTCATACGCAACAGGCTTAATCCTAGCAATAGATGATTGACCAAACGACTGCGTTCTTTTTGACTGTCTAACGTATTGATTATCCGCGTAAACCACGCCCTCATGCCCTTGGTTAAAATTAACCAAATCAGCAGAACAATGCTGATAACAATCCAGCGCTGAGCTGGCGTTTGTTGAAAGGCTTGTATAAAACCGCGCCCGGTGAGTAGTAACTGTTGCAGCAACAGACTGGGTATTGTACTGATTTCTCCCAGTAAAGTTTGCCATTCAGCCATGCTTGCCGGCAATTGCCGCTGTCTAAAAAGGGCGCGACGCAAGCTTTCTTTATAAGCATTTTCGAGCAGCTTCTGTAACTCTCCCGTTTGAGCTAACAATGTGGGCATTTTGTCCAATTCTTGTTGCAGACTCTTTTGGAGTTTTGCCAACAATTTTTTAGTTTTTTTGTTATATTTAAGTGATTTGCCGGTAAAATGGCTACCCAGTTTTTCAGTCACTTCCTGTTGTTGTTCCAAGAGGTCAATTTGACTTTGCAGCAATTCTTGTAAAGCGATAGTGTCTTGTAATAAGGCTCCTGTTTCTTGGATCATGGACTGGGTATTCTCAAGCTGACTTTGAGAAAAAACTTCCGTCGTTTCTTGCTCAACGGCCGTTTGCCCCAACTGTAGTTGTTCTTGGATATGCTGAATCTTTAACCGACGTTCAACCTGCTCTGCCAGTTCATTGGCTTCTTGAATCTGGACTTTAAGCAGATAACGGTGAGCCGCGTTCTCCTCTGAAGCCGGCATTTTGTCTAATTGCCAGCGTAATTCGGCCGCACGCGCCAGATGGCGTTGCCGCTCTTTTTGAATCTGGGCTTCTAACTCTTGCTTTTTACGCAACTTATGCACGGCTTGCAATTTTTCATGCCATTCAGTCGCCAGTTCTAAGCTTTTTTTGGCCTGTTCAATACGCTTCTTGAGCGTTTCAAGTTGTTGTTCATCCAACTCAAATGTCTTTTGTTGCAAGTTGACTTGGCTCTCAAGCTCTAAAACCCGCCGTTCTTGTAATTTCTCTTGTTCAGGTTCGGCCGGCGGCTTTTTACGGACAGTTTATAGCTTTTTTTGCCCTTCATTGACAGTGTTGCGTTCTCTCTCCAAATTGGTTTCAGCACTTTTGCTTTCTAAAATCAGAGTTTGGACATCTACATCGGCGGCCTCCTTGTCTATGGCCGCTTTTTCAAGCATTTTTGTTAGCTTTTCAACCGGCAGTTGTGCTGCTTCCAGACTGGTAATTTTATTGGGCAATTCTTTCTGCTCAGTCTCCAGGGTTTTTTGATTGTGTTCAAGGCCCACTTGTGCCTCAGCCATCGCTTGTTCCCGTTCTTTAAGTCGACGCTGTTGAGGCAGGGTTTGCAACTGGCTATGCCAGTCTATCGATAAAATGGTTCGCTTGATGGCTATTTCAGCTTGTGCCTTGATGATGTTGAGATGTTGTTGGGCAAGCTCAACGGCCTTTTCTTGCAACGCAACCTCATTTTCAACCTCGGAAATGCGCTGATTTTGGGCAACGGTTTGTTCTTCTCGCGGAAACTTGGTGAGTTCTTTGAACGTCGTTTGGATTTCCGTGAGACGCTGGCGTAGTGGCTCCAGTTCAGGTTGAACACGTTGACGCTCCAAGCGGAATTCTTCCACCTTCTGGTTAGCGGCTTGCCTTTCCGCGGCCGCTTTGTCCAACATTTTTTGGGTGATTTTGTCAGTTGTTTCCAAGCTGGCTATTTTTTCCCGTAGTGCTTGCTCCTCTGCTTGCACGGCGGCTTGCGCCTTCTCCAGCTTGGCTTGTGCCTGAGTGACTATCTTTTGCCGTTTTTCAAGCCATTCCTGTGTCACTGTGATGGTGGCCGAGTCTAAGGGTTGGGCCTCGCCAGAATTCGGATTAGCAACAGGTTCCGCATTCACGGGCAAGCCAACCAGGCTGAAACAGATAGCTAGGCAATAGACTATGAGTTTGTCTAAAGACATTTTGTTAAACCTTCTTCCTCTGTGAACCCAGAAATCCGATTTTATGTTTCAAAAAAATCGGATTTCTTTCGTTTTTTGGTGGTATGGAAACTTCTGCTTTCTTGCACTAGGTGAAACACTAGGGAAAACGATTAAACCTCCCCAACCCCGTACTTACCTTTACCCACAAGTGTCCAAAATTAATCATTAATCATTAATCATTAATCATTAATCATTACATAAGCTATTCTATTAAAACAATCACTTAACTGTGACTCATTCATTAACCACTCACACTTAACGGTTAAAATTGACTTATTTTCAATAACATACCTACTTGTGGGTAAAGATTAGAACCCCGTAGGGGTTGAATGTGAATAGCCCTAGGTGAAACCTAGGGAAAACGATTAAACGGCTCCCAACCCCGTAGGGGTTGAATGTGAATAGCCCTAGGTGAAACCTAGGGAAAACGATTAAACGGCCCCCAACCCCGTAGGGGTTGAATGTGAATAGCCCTAGTGGAATTATTCTGTCGCTGATTCTTCAGGCATAACCTGAGCCCCGATACTTGAGATTGGAACATAGTGCTGCTCAATCTTCAAAATATAGACGGTGGTGTCCTCAAAATGACAATGTTTCATTTCAGCCACTATGAGGCCAATATCATCTTTTTTGGGATAAAAAGAATCCCAACCATTTTTACCGCCTTTTTCCTTAGTCTCTGGACTAGGCCATGTTAAACACTCTGTTGTGTTGATGGCTTCGTAAATTTGCCCAACATCGGTTATTTTGGCTTTCTTTTGAGGAGTCGGTTCACTGGGTTGCGAAGTGGATTCACTGGGTTGCGAAGTGGATTCACTGGGTTGCGAAGTGGATTCACTGGGCGACGCTGGGGCCTGTTGTGGGGACGCACTCGTGCTACTACGAGTGGGCTGTAACCGCGCTTCTAGCTCCGCCAATGTCGATGATTCTGGATTGACCAGACGCAAACTGGCTAAAAACTGCTTGGCCTTGCTTGGTTTTCCCTGATCCAAGGCCCGTTTTGCCCACTTCGCATAACGGGCCTCAATTTTTTCTAGGCCCGCCAACGCTTCAGCATTGGTTGACTCTGTTTTCAGCACTTCTTGATAACACGCCAAAGCGGTACCGCCTCTGCCGCTCGTCAAACGATTGGCTTGTAAATGTCTTTCGCACTGGCGCAACTGTTGCGAGACATCGGCCGTGGCGTGAACGGGAAAAAGTGCAATGACTACGCTTAAACATGCACCTAGACAATACACCCTGAATTTGAATAAAGACATTTTGTTAAACCTTGTTTTGATGGGTAAAATACTCTATAATCCGTCCAAACTTGAGTTTGGCAGGAGTCGTTTGGCAGGAGTCGTTTGGCAAACCTAATTCAATTCAACTCAACTGTCGCAGTTCTAAAAAAACCGTAATAAGTACGATTAATGCCGTCGATACGCATTGACTAAGAAGTTATAAAATTTATCACCCATCAAAGGGTAATAACCTTGACGTAAATCAATATTCCGTTCGTCAGTGTCAAATACCCGTTCACAGGCGATAAATCGCCTACTACAAAACCTTAACACAAAGATGAATCAGAATTTTCAGAATTTTAGAATTTTCAGAATAAAACCTTTTTATCTCTTATGTTTATTCGGTTCATTCTAAAATTGAATAAAATTCTGATTCAGGCATTGTACAAGAAAATTCATGATTCGGTACTTATTCATAAGGCCTTCAAGAAAATCAATTCGCCAGCCT
Organism: Candidatus Parabeggiatoa sp. nov. 2; assembly: GCA_002085445.1. Taxonomy (GTDB): domain Bacteria; phylum Pseudomonadota; class Gammaproteobacteria; order Beggiatoales; family Beggiatoaceae; genus Parabeggiatoa. The sequence continues at coordinate 13,543 of NBMI01000192.1, read as the reverse complement.
GGCCCTCAAAAAAACCGCCAGAAGTGGGATACACCCGCGAATTTGCAAAACCTTGTGTGCCTAAATTCGTTTATCCGCGCAATTCGTTGTACTTCTATCCGCGCAATTCGTTGTACTATTTATAGGGCCTTCAAGAAAATTCGCCAACATGGCCCTCAAAAACCGCCAGAAGTGGGACACACCTATTCCAGTGCTGTGATTAGCCCACCAAAACGATGGTGGGCAACAACGTTGGGTGGTACACGTTTTTAGGCTTAACTTAATGGCATTGAGGCTTAAGATACCTGTCTGTTATTAACGCGGTTTGTGATGACACAAGTCACAACTGACTTGTTGGCCTTTTTGCAAAGTGACTGTGCTGCCTTCTACTCTAAAGCTGCGGTTGGCGGCCACTTTAGACAAGGGTGTGCCTTCTAAGCTTTTGCCATGACAAGCTTTACAACTGTTGGCATCACGCTCATAAAAGTCTTCATGTTGTTCATCCACCCAACGGCCATCGTTAACATTATGCATGCCGTGTGGGCCCTTAGTTGTCATCGGCAAACTGCCCGGCGCATGGCAACTATCACATTCGATGATCGTACCGACATGCCCTTGTAACTGGATAGCCGTCAAATTATCGTTGGCATTCGCTTCCGGATTCGGCCAGATTGCATGAGGACTGCCATGACAACCTTCGCAAGCGACTCCGCCATGTCCTTTACTATTGCGGAACAAAGTATTGTTATTTTCGGCAAAGCGTTTGTTTGAAGCGAGTAGCGGCGACGCAGACGGATCGCCAACTTTATAAGCTTGCCGCAAGCGAATACCGTCCTTCTCAAACACCAAGCCTTCGCCCGTCAGATGATTGACAGCATCACCGGTATGACAAGATTGGCAACGTGGCAAATCAACCCAAGAACGACGTGTGCCACTTTTGCCATCAACACGGCCGCCCTCAAGCAACGGAAATTCTCCACCTACCGCCAACATACCGCCGTGACAAGCCTCACACTCTAAGCCAGCCGTCTTCATCGCGCCACGTTGACATTGAGTGTTTTTGCCAGGATGGCACTGATAACAGGTTTGTTCTGTCGGTGCGCCGGTTGGGAAAACGAGATTTCCCTGTGCATTATGCACATTACCATGAAATTCATGCATCACTTGGGACAAAGTCGGCAAATCCTGTTGTTTTTCCGTCGGCCCGTTTTTGGCTAAATCCAACGGTGGCGAATAATGGCAACTGGCACACAGCACTGGCGTTGAGTTTTGCAAATGGGTATTATGTTGCTTATCGTGTAAACTCAAGATATTTTTCTTGGCTTGCACTTCCAAGTCGCCATCCGTCGCCCACGTCATAGTGGGATCATTAGCCGCCATTTCTCCGCTGGCATGACAATTTCGGCAATCCGTCTCCTGAGCAACCGGCACCACGACATCCGTTTCGCCCAACAACTCTCCGCTCTGTTTACTATGGGCACTCACTCGTAACATGGGATAAGTATTAATTCGCCCGGTATCATCCAATGGTGTGATAGGAATACCGTCGGCACTAAACCAGTTATGTTGGGCATCATAATGCAGTGGCTGCTCGCCCGGGTTTTGCGGATTATCGGCTGGCATATATAAGCCGGTTAAACCTTTCCCCGGTGGCAAATCCATCCCAAACAAGTCTGTGGCATACTGCCAAAAATCCGTTTTGCCGACGCTGTTGGAATTGATAGAATTATTACGATCCATCACCGGAGAATAACGCACTTCGACTTGAGTTGAATCAAGCAATTGTGGCTTGCCATCGCTACCCTGACTCACGACTTGTGCATTCACCACATTAAACGGTGGCAAAATGGAAAACACGGAAAATTCCTTGTCCATACAGTGCATCCCCAAATCGTTAAAGGCAAGCACCTTGACTTGGCTCACAACCGGCGTGTTAGGGAGCGACTCGGTGGGCGATGGCGTATTATCTTGAACTTCACCACCATCGCTAAGACAACCCGATAGCCCGACTATCAGCAAGAGGAGTGCTAGATTCATGTTTTTCATAGTCAATAGTATCCTTCAGTTATTAATATTAGCGGCATATTAACGCGGTTATCTTAAGATAAACTTAACAGAAATGGCCTAAATTCTTAGTTAGAGGCACTACAATAAATCAATAGGCTACGTACGGACTTACGGGGATAAACGAATTACTCGCTCTAGTACAACGAATTACTCGCTCTAGTACAACGAATTACGCGGATAAACGAATTAAGTACAACGAATTACGCGGATAAACGAATTAAGTACAACGAATTACGCGGATAAACGAATTAATGACGTAAGTACAACGAATTACGCGGATAAACGAATTTTATCCGTTATTATAACGAATCCTTGTAGTTGCTTTTATTATAACGAATCCTTGTAGTTGCTTTGTTAAGAAAACGTTAAGATTGGGCGACTAATCTATCATCCTCATTCATACCGTCGGTAAGGATTTTATCCGTTATTATAACGAATTACCGTCGGTGATGATTTTATCCGTTATTATAACGAATCCTTGTAGTTGCTTTTATTATAACGAATCGGCCTGTAGTTGCTTTGTTAAGAAAACGTTAAGATTGAGCGACTAATCTATCATACCGTCGGTGATGATTTTATCCGTTATTATAACGAATCCTTGTAGTTGCTTTTATTATAACGAATCGGCCTGTAGTTGCTTTGTTAAGAAAACGTTAAGATTGGGCGACTAATCTATCATCCTCATACATACCATCGGGGATGATTTTATCCGTTATTATAACGAATCGGCCTGTAGTTGCTTTTCATAAGCAACGAATCGGCCTGTAGTTGCTTTGTTAAGAAAACGTTAAGAACCATCGGGGATGAAATTATGTTGTTCGCCACCGAAACTTCAAAGCCTCAAGTCCGTATCTGGGATTTGCCAATCCGTTTGTTTCATTGGTTACTGGTTTTAGCCTTTATTCTAGCATGGCTCAGTCAAGGCGATGCTCGTTATTTAGATGTCCATGTTTTTTCAGGTTATTTATTCTTAGGCCTACTGAGTTTTCGTGTGTTATGGGGACTTATTGGTAGCCATTATGCCCGGTTTCATCATTTCGCTTTTGGGCCCAAGGCCGTTTGGCATTATCTGAAAACGTTGCCCACTGGGCCGCGCCAACACTTTCTTGGACACAATCCGGCCGGCAGTTGGGCAATATTTATTATTTTAGGCTTGGGCTTAATTGTCTCACTAACCGGTTTGTTGACTTTGGGTGGTGAGGAGCGACATGGGCCTTTTGCCGGTATAATTGGTTTTGCGTGGGGCGAAATGTTTCATTGGTGGCATGAGGTGATGGCGTGGCTGATGTTAGGACTCGTTTGCATACACATCGCGGGGGTGCTGATAGAAAGTGGGTTGCACCGTGAAAATCTGATTAGGGCCATGATCACTGGCTTCAAATCTACGATTATCCAACAAGCGTTCATCGTCACGAATTCACCCCTGAACAGTTACAAACAACGATTACTGATTCTGGTAGTGTTCCTCGTCACGGTTTGACAGCGGCCGTCCTTATTTTTACTGTACTTGTCGGCAGCGGGAGTTATTTTTATGGCTATCTAACTCAAACAGAAAATAATCCTTATTTGCCCTTCATCGGCCCTGAATTACCAGACAACGGCCTCTGGCGCGAAGCCTGTGGCGAGTGCCACCTTGCCTATCATCCAACACTTTTACCGGCTCGCTCTTGGCAACGAATGTTGGCAGAACAACATGACCATTTTGAGGAAGATTTAGATTTGGATGAGGACACGTTGGCAGAACTTCACAGGTTTTCGGCAGAAAACGCGGCCGAAAGTGTACTAACGGAAGCCGCGTGGAAAATCAACCGCACGACACCGCCTGAACAATCCCTGCTACGCATCACCAAAACGCCTTATTGGAGAGAACAACACCAAAATATCGCTGATGAAATATGGCAACACCCCGATATTAATTTTCAAGGAAATTGCGGTGCTTGTCATTTAGACGCAGAACTTGGCACGTTTGAAGACGCGGCTATGCGCTTGCCAACAACAATACCTTGAAATCAATAAATTTAGTTAGTAGTAGGCAATCACTACCTGTTTGTAGGTTTGTAGGTTTGTAGTAGGCGATTTATCGCCTAAAAGTACTAGAAACGAGTTCAACTCAAACGGAGAAAAACTGATGAAGAAGTCTCTAATCGTAGCAAGTCTTGCACTGTTACCTCTCTCAAATCCAATGTCTGTCTACGCGAGCGATGCCGTAGATGAATTGTTGGCTGAATACCGTTCTCAAGGTGCCGGCGAATTCAGCGCGGAAGCGGGTAAAACCTTGTGGTTTCAAGAATTTATCCATGCCAAAACGGGCAAAGTTCGCCAGTGTACAACTTGCCACACCAATGACTTACGCAAGAAGGGCAAACACGCTCGCACTGGCAAAGTCATTAAACCGATGGCGCCCGCCGTCAACCCGGCACGTCTGACAAAGCTCCAAAAAATTCGCAAGTGGTTGAAACGCAACTGTAAATGGACGCTAAGCCGCGAATGCACCGCGCAAGAAAAGGGTGATATCCTAACCTTTATCCAACAGTAGTCCAAACTTTAGTTTGGCAGTCGTCCAAACTTTAGTTTGGCAGTCGTCCAAACTAACGTTTGGCAGTCGTCCAAACTAACGTTTGGCAAGGAGTCCAAACTAACGTTTGGCAGGGTGAAAAAAAAGTGTACCTGGGGCTATTCATATTCAACCCCTTTGGGGTTGGCGTTTAATATATTTACCATTCCCCAGGTTTCACCTGGGGCTATTCATATTCAACCCCTTTGGGGTTGGCGTTTAATATATTTACCATTCCCCAGGTTTCACCTGGGGCTATTCACATTCAACCCCTTTGGGGTTGGTGCGTGGTTTTGTCGTTTCCCCAGGCTTTTCATTCACAATTCACAATTCACAATTCACAATTCACAATTCACAATTCTTTGGAGAATGATATTATGAAAACGCTATTGACAGCCCTGATGATGGCAATAATGTTGTTGACTTACACCCTACCCGTTTCGGCTGACGACGACGGTTGGCAAAAATGGTTTGGCTCATTTTTCTCAGACGATGATCACGATGACGATGACGATGATCATGATCATGACGATGACGATGACGAGCGCGTTACCGCCGTCAACAACGAAAACTACCGCGAAGAATGTGGCAGTTGCCATTTCGTCTATCAACCCGGACTTTTGCCGGCACGCTCATGGCAAAAGCTGATGGGCAATCTCGAAGATCACTTTGATGACAACGCGGAATTGGAAGCCGATGCCCAACAAACGTTAACGGATTATCTGGTTAAAAACGCCGCCGACTTTTCACGAGATAAATTCTCAAGGAAGCTCATCCGCCGCTTATCCAAGACAGAAACACCGCTGCGTATTACTGAACTGCCCTACTTTGTGCATGAACATGACGACGTGCCAAAAAGACTGGTAAGCGGTAATCCCAAAGTGAAATCCTTCAGCTATTGCGACAAATGCCACACACGCGCTGACAAAGGCGATTATTCTGAAGACAATATCCGCATTCCCGGCTACGGGCGTTGGGATGATTAACGCAATGAATGGAACTGCCGAGGTTTTTAAAACATCGGAGGTTTGCTCGCAATTGCCAGTTGTTTCGTTCATTCGGAACGAACCTAAGGTGTCAGCGCCGCTAATTCCTGAAACCTTGGCAATTCTCCATGGAAAATATGACAAAACGTCTGAAGACAGTTGCTATTCGGACATTGCGGGGTACGCCATATTATGTACTGTAATTGCGGGGTACTGCTAACACAAAAAATGTGATTTAATGGCACTTACTTCAATTGTCTGAATCAGAATTTTCAGAATTTTAGAATTAACAGAATATAAGATTAGAATTAACAGAATATAAGAAATTAATTGTCTGACTCAGAATTTTCAGAATTTCAGAATTAACAGAATAAATCTTCATGGCTAACCGATTTATTTAGCCACACCTTTGTTAATAAAGTGAACGAACCAAGTATGGGAGCATCCTTGTCTTTAATTCGTTGATTTCTAAATTCGTTGTACTAGATATTACGGCTATTTTCACAGTAAATCATGATATCGAGTCAGGTTTCATTCTGAAAAGTCGAAAATTCTGTTAATTCTGATTCAGACAATGCCTTAAGTGCAATTAGGATGATTGTTGTGTATTTTGTTCGCATGGCTCTGTTCCATGCCCACCTATCCAAAGGTAAATCAAGCAGTTGTAGTCATTAATAAATATGAATACTCAAGAACTCACATTAATTATTTTTATGGTTGTGGCCGCTCAGGTTGCCATTTTCGCTTTAATTGCATTTTATCGGCATTGGCGCTCCTACGAGGAACTGAAAAAGCGTTTGGATTTTCTTGAAGACAATCAAGAAGCGTTTTTTCTAACGCCAATTGATAGAAATCCACTGCCCTCATTCAAACCAGGACAGTTTCTGACTTTTCAATTGGATGTCAAAAACGAAGTAAGACAAACATCAGAAAAGGTGGTTAGATGTTATTCTCTTTCGGATAAGCCAAGTCCTGATTATTTCCGCGTGACGATAAAAAGAGTGCCGGCTCCTTCAAAGGTTCCTAATGCGCTGCCTGGGATCGCGTCTAACTATTTCCATGATAAAGTGCATGAAGGTGATATCTTAGCAGTCAAAGCACCGGCTGGTCATTTCTATTGGAATAAGGAGGAAAAGCACCCCATTGTCTTAATAGGGAGCGGGATCGGTATTACGCCCATGCTGAGCATATTAAACACTTGGATTCACACTGATTCTAAGCCTGAAATAGGGATCTATTATGGTGTTCGCAATAGCGATGATCATATCATGAAAGACTATTTAGAGGATGTGGTAAAAACGCATCAGAATTTACACCTTCATGTTGTTTACAGTCAACCCAAACAACAAGATATCAACGGAACTGATTACCATCATTTAGGCCATATTGATATTACTTTATTGCGTCTAACCCTACTTTTGAAACTTTATCAGTTTTATGTATGCGGCCCTAAACAAATGATGGAGACTCTTGTTCCTGATTTGAGAGATTGGGGCGTTCCTGATAATAATATTCATTATGAGACGTTTGGACCGTCTTCCCTTACCAAGCCTGAGAAACAACGCCCTTCTTCTGTGGAAGCCGAAACAACATCAGAGCTTACCGCCGTGACTTTCAGCAAGTCAGGAAAGACATATCAATGGAATAGCGGTGCCGCTTCCCTGCTTGAGTTTGCAGAAGAAAACGGAATCCCGATTGATTCGGGATGTCGTGCCGGTAGTTGCGGCAGTTGCCAAACCACAATTGAATCCGGTGAAGTAGAATACGTCCAATCGCCAGATATTGATCCTGAACCAGGCACCTGCTTACTTTGTGTTTCAGTGCCTAAGACTCATCTCACTTTGTCAGCCTAATAATCATGAACAAGTCATTATTCCAGAAAGAAGTTGTTCCGTTTTTCTTGATGTTCGCTTTATTGATGGTTGCAACCATTATAATGGACTTCCTACTACACCAATTTCAGTTGGTTTGGCTCGGACGTTACTTGGGGATTCCTGGCACTCTTTTTATTCTCTTGTCATTTCTCTATTCCTTGAGAAAGCGCAAGATGATCCATGTTGGAAACCCAAAATTATGGCTCAATTTACATGGGTTTCTTACTTGGGCTGGAACACTCATGATCTTAGTCCACGCTGGTGTTCATTTTAACGCGATTTTGCCTTGGTTGGCTGTCATTGCCATGCTTGTCAATGTGATTAGCGGATTGACGGGAAAGTTTTTATTGAATAGATCGCAACGGTATTTGTCATCCAAAAAAGCCAATTTAGTGCAGCAAGGGTTCTCTAACAAGGGTATCGAAAAAGAGATATTCTGGGATGCGGTGACATTAGATTTAATGAATAAATGGAGGGCGGTACATTTCCCAATTACTTTGGTTTTTATCGTCCTGTCCCTCAGTCACATCATCAGTATTTTTCTATTTTGGGAGTGGAAATGAATGAACAAAATAGCCGTTAAATTTCTCATCCGAGTTAACCTGTTAGCCTGCATATTCCTAGTTTTTTGGTATCCCCATTTGATGGTGAGTCCGGGAATACTCATGGAAGGACACCAGGACTTAACAACAGATTGTTTTTCATGTCACACCATTTTCAGAGGAAGTTCTTCTGAAAAGTGTATTGCCTGCCATTCTGGTGCTGAAATTGGTCTGGTGACAACCAAGGGGGTGACAATTCAGAACAAAAAAAATGTGTCATTTCACCAAGAACTGATTGAGCAGGATTGTGTGGCTTGCCATACTGATCATCATGGAATGAAGGTTTATCGAAGTATCCAACGCTTTTCTCACGAATTGTTGAGTCTATCGGTGCAAAACAATTGCGATACCTGCCATCAGGAGCCAACAGACGCTTTGCACCAGAAGACATATGGAAACTGTGACCAATGTCATAGTCAAACCAAGTGGGTACCTGCAATGTTTGATCACGGCAAGTATTTTCGTTTTGACTCACACCACGAGACTGACTGTGTCACATGCCATATGAACAATGACTATAGCCAATATTCGTGTTACGAATGTCATGAACATAGCCCCTCAAAAATAAGAGAGGAGCATCATGAAGAAGGTATCTATGATTATGATAATTGTACGGAGTGTCATCGTAGCGGCGATGAGGATGAAGCTAAACGTCTTTGGCAGTCAAAAAGCAGACAATCTGATTATCGCCCATTCAGCGGCAAGGACTTCGATAAAAGAAAACACCAACGACATGAGAAAGATGATGATGAAGAAAATGCTAAAGTGAAAGGTCGAATCATTGCCATTAACGACAACTTGATTACTATCAAGGTTTATAAAGCTAAGCGTTTTCAACTGAACAGTGACACGGTGCAAGCCGATATACAGAATGCACAATTTGAGCATGGCAATCGTGCCGATTTGCGTCAAGTTGGGTGAGGGCAACCATAAAGGATTGCCCCTACATTACATAACGGTTTGTAGGGGCAATCCCACGTGCAAAGCCCTTAACTTAATGGCATTGAGGTTTCACCTGGGGCTATTATCTCGCGTAGCGAATTACTGCGTTTCAGTTAAGGAACTCTTTGATTTTGCTATATTTTTATTAAAAAACGCCCCGTCGTGCCATATTTTTATCGAGGGGTGGGGTCGTAAGTCATTGTTTTTATTGAAAGTAAAAAATCGGGTACCCCACCCTAATACACAAAAAATTTTATTAAAAATCAATAGGTTATATCTTAACTTAATGGCATTGAGGTTTCACCTGGGGCTATTATCTCGCTCCGCTCGTTACTGCGTTTCATATTCAACCCCTTTGGGGTTGGCGCGTAGGGGCACATTTCCCACAGGTTTTCCTTAAGGCTATTCACATTCAACCCCTTCAGGGTTGGTGCGTGGTTTTGTCGTTACCTTCCCCAGGTTTCACCTGTGGCTATTCACATTCAACCCCTTCAGGGTTGGTGCGTGGTTTTGTCGTTACCTTCCCCAGGTTTTCCTTAAGGCTATTCACATTCAACCCCTTCAGGGTTGGCACTTTGATAAGGTATCAACAAAATCCGTTATAATCAGGTTAAAATAAACTCGTTTCAGGATGGAAACTCGATAAATAATTTCAGTTAAAATAAGTTAAAATAAAAAAATGAAAGTCAATATACCACCTATTAAATCTCAAGGTATAAAAACAAAGCTCGTTCCGTGGCTCAAGCATCTTGTGCCGGTGGATTTTGACGGGGTATGGATTGAGCCATTTATGGGAACGGGTGTTGTTGCATTCAATCTAGCACCACAACAGGCTGTGCTTTGTGATACTAACCCGCACTTGATTAATTTTTACAATGCCATTAGCGAAGGCGAAATCATCCCTGAAGTTGTACGTCATTTTCTGAATAATGAAGGTGCCAAGTTACTTGAAAAAGGGGAAAGCTATTATTATGAAGTGCGTGCTAGATTTAATCATGAACACAAACCGTTAGACTTTTTATTTCTGAATAGGGCGGGTTTTAACGGCATGATTCGTTTCAACAAAAAGGGAGAGTTCAATATTCCTTTCTGTCGTAAGCCACAAAGATTTGCACAAGCGTATGTCACCAAGATCGTAAACCAAGTGGATTACGTCGCAAAGCTATTTAAGCGCAAAGACTTCGTCTTTAAATGTCAAGATTTCAAAGAAACCATAAAAGCTGGAACCGAGGAAGATATCATTTATTGTGATCCACCGTACATTGATGTCTCAATCGCCCAGCCGATTTATATTATCAACTTGGCATCACAACGACTACAGAGAAAATGAATACATAAACACATTTTGGAATAAGTTTAACATTCTTACTCGTGAACACTTTTATCATGTTGGTGCTCGCGAAAAAAACCGTAATCCTATGATAGAAGCCTTCGTCACTAATTATGATGTTTCTCTTTATGAATTTGATGAACCAAAAACCCAAGAAAAATGAATTGTGAATTGTGAATGAAGATTTACAGCGCGTTGTCACTGTTGGTATTTTCTATATATGGCAAACTAATAATTGCCTCTAGCCCACCGCCGGCACGATTACGCAAGACAACATCTCCGCCGTGAGCGCGAGCAATATTTCTGGCGATGCTCAATCCTAAGCCGGTGCCACCCGTCGCACGGTTGCGGGACATTTCTAAACGATAAAAAGGCTCAAAGACGGTCTCTAAAGCCGCTTCTGGAATGCCTTGCCCTTCATCTGTCACAATGATCAGTAATTGATCGGCGTGTTTTTGGAGGGTGATCGTCACCTGTTGGCCGTATTTGTGAGCATTGTCAATCAGGTTGACAAAGCAACGCTTGAGAGATTGAAGGTGGACTGGATAAGGCGGTGGTGTGTAGCCCTCATCAATCGTTGTCGGCAATCCCATTTCTTCATAATCCGCTTGTAGGCTCTCTAATAAAGCACGAATGTCTAATAGTTGAATCTGTTCGATGTTTTCCATCCCCCGCATAAAATCTAATGTTGCCGCCGTCATGGATTGCATGTCATCCAAATCTCTGAGAAAGCTATCGCGGTGTTTTTGATCCTCTAATTGTTCCACCCGTAAGCGTAGGCGTGTGATGGGTGTTTTTAAATCATGGGAAACGGCTGTGAGAATATGGGCACGATCTTCTAAATAACGGGTGAGTCGCGTTTGCATGAGATTAAAAGCGTGAGCGGCGCGGCGCACTTCTGTCGGGCCGTTTTCAGATAACGGTGGATTATGAATGTCTCGTCCTAAATGTTCGGCGGCATCCGCTAAAATGGCTAAAGGGCGGGTGAGCCAGCGCACCGCCCAGAGGGACAAGCTCAGCACCGTGATCAACAATACCGCCAAAGTGATCATTAATCGCCAAGAGGTTGCTATGTCTTCATGAGTCGGATGAAAATGTTCAAAGTTAACCCAATAACCATCTTGCAATTGTATTTTAGCGAAAAACGGGGGATGCAAGCGCGATTGCAAGCCCAAACGGGTTATTAGAGTGTGAGTGGGCGGCGCGTTGCTTTCAACAAGACACAAGGATCGAGCATTTCCTAAACGGTTGTGCAGAACTCTCACGATGGACGCAAAAACCGGTGAATAGGTCGTTTCCGGTAAACAGTCAAAAGAGGGTTTTGAGCTTAAAAAAACTCGTAAACGCAAGGTGTTAAGCACCGCAAGAAGTGGTTCTCGTTTTTGGTGTGGCAAAGAATCCAACATTTGTACGGTTTCAGCCATACGCCAAGTTAATTGTTTTTCTTGGATTTGAGACATTTGCCGGTGCCGATCTTTAAATAGGATAATAATACTTAATAGTTGCGCTAACAACAAACCTGTCAGTAGCACTAAAACTAAACGACCAAATAATGAAGAAGGTAATAGGTGCATTGTGAATTGTGAATTGTGAATTGTGAATTGTGAATTGTGAATTGTGAATCATTCATCATTAATCATTCATCATTCATCATTGAATTGTGAATTGTGAATCATTCATCATTAATCATTCATCATTCATCATTGAATTTTGAATTGTGAATTGTGAATTGTGAATTGTGAATCATTCATCATTAATCATTCATCATTCATCATTCATCATTGAATTGTGAATTGTGAATCATTCATCATTAATCATTCATCATTCATCATTGAATTGTGAATTGTTAATTGTCTTTCTGCACTTCGGCTGCTAAGACATAACCTGCACCTCGCGCCGTTTTTATGATATTTGGCTTTTTAGCGTTTTCTCCTAAATGACGGCGCAGCCGCCCTACTAATACATCAATACTCCTATCAAAAGCTGAAGCTTCCCGCCCCTGACTCAATTCTAACAATTGATCTCGTGTCAACACCCGATTGGGATGTTCCAACAAAACGCGCAATAAACGAAATTCGCCCGCACTCAATGGAACCACCACTTTTGCTGGTGAGACTAAATGACGACTTACTAAATCTAGCGTCCAATCAGCAAAAAGCCATCGTGAACCCGTTTCTGCTTCTATTTCATCATGCCCCGGCAAAGCACGAGTGCGACGCAATATTACTTTAACTCGTACCAGTAACTCGCGTGGATTAAAAGGTTTAGGCAGGTAATCGTCGGCACCCATTTCCAAACCAATAATGCGATCGGTATCGTCTCCCAAGGCACTGATAATGAGAATGGGAATATTAAAACGGGCGCGTAGGTTGCGACACAGTTCTAAGCCATCTTCTCCGGGCAACATCAAATCTAATATTACGAGATCGATTTGTTTTTCATCAAATGTCTGCCATAAGGCTTTACCATTGCTCACGGCTGTTGCTCGAAAGCCATTTTTTTCAAGGTAATCCTGCAATAAGTGGCAGATTTCTGCGTCATCATCAACAATAAGGATATGATCAAGTCGGTTTTTCATAATAAGATTAACGATTTAGAAGGGGGCAATTCAAATTGTAAGTATAAGTAAACAAGGGCTAATGAGACAAACTTTCTAACAAAAAGGCCGATTTTAGACATAAACCGTTTATAAACTTTTAGTTTAATAGTGCCCATTGCACAATTCAAAGCTGAACCCAATTTGAGGGTGCCATTAAGTTAAAATTGAGTACAACGGATTATTAGACTGATAGTACAACGGATACGCGAAATAAACGGATTTTTTCGGGGTTAGTCAAACCTCAATGACGGAACCATTATCAATAATCCGTTTACTGTGAAAATAGCCATAACATCTAGTATAACTGATACGCGCGCCGAAACGGATTTTCATATTCGGGGGTGGCTAAATAAACTTAGCCATGACGATTTATTTCGTAAATCAGTTGTACTACTTTAATAAAATCAGTCAGTTATTCGTTACGATATGGCATTGAATTTGAAGGTGCCATTAAATTGTAAGCATAAGTAAACAAGGGCTAATGAGACAAACTATCTCGCAAAAAGGCCGGTTTGAGACATAAACCGTTTACAAACTTTTAGTTTAATAGTGCCTCATTGCACAATTCAAAGTTAAACCCAATTTGAGGGTGCCATTAAATTGTAAATGC
>NBMI01000191.1 GCA_002085445.1 Candidatus Parabeggiatoa sp. nov. 2 | reverse complement strand
TTGAAAACATTTAAAATGTTTTATGGCCCCCAAATTAGGTCGTCTAAATAACCCATTTTTTCACAGAGTGCCATAGAGTGTCACAGAGTTATAATGTTAACAATGCGTTTATTTCATTTTGTGGGCCATGATTTGATTTGAAAACATTCAAAATATTTTCTGGCCCCCAAATTAGGTCGTCTAAATAACCCATTTTTTCACAGAGTGCCATAGAGTGTCACAGATTTATAATGTTAACAATTAACTTTGCGTTTATTTCATTTTGTGGGCCATAATGTTAACAATTAACTTTGCGTTTATTTCATTTTGTGGGCCATGATTTGATTTGAAAACCCTTAATTCGCATTGGCAGTCTCCCACGTAAGGGATAACCGCAATTGAGGGCCTTATGATTGATTAGCATTAGTGCAACTTTTGCCAAAGCGAATTAAGGGTTGAATTAATTATTATAAAATCAAGGTTCTACATTTTTCATTTTTATATTGATATTCGTACCAAAGGGGCTTTAGCCCCAACGGGGCGACATTAATAAAGCCTGGGGCATCGCCCCAGGATTTTTCATTTTTAGATCGATATTCGTACCAAAGGGGCTTTAGCCCCAACGGGGCGACATTAATAAAGCCTGGGGCATCGCCCCAGGTTTCAAAAAACGCCTCTAAAAGACGATTTAAGCGAATGGGGGTATTAAACCCCTACCTCCCCGAAAAAACGTCATAATGAGCCAATGAGAGCGCGTTAATTTGCAGTCTAAAACGCAGAAAAAGTGATTTCAGTTCAATTTAAGTTTTTTTAATATAAGTCTAAAATAATTCAATAAAGAGCAAATTATGACGGTTAAATGACATAAATACATCTAATTCATACCTCATAAAATGACTCTAACCAATGTATTTAAAAGAAAAGCTCAAAGTGCCCTATTTACGGGCATTTTTACAATCACCTGTTTTCGACACTCTTGTCAGGTTGAAAGTGTCTATTTTTCATTAAGGATCGAAGAAAAATTAACTTCCCCCTTGACTGGGTTTAGTGCCCTTTAGGGTACTTGAGCTTTTAGATTGGCGGAAGTTATTTTTTAGCCGATCCAGCATCGGTGCTATACGGGCTTTCGCAAGTACGAGCATTATGGCGAGAGTTGACTCAAATCTGTGCCGCGATCAATCGAGGGTACCCATTAAATAAATCAACTTGAAATGGGAAGGGGGGTGAGAAAACATTTTCAGAGAATTTTAAAAAAAGTTTGACATTTATTTATCATTTATTATAATGACGCACCCTAAAAAATATTGCCTACTTGATAACGGCAAAAATTCTTAAATGTGGTAAGGGCAATCCTTTATGATTACCCTTTTAAGATAAGTTTCGATGGGGCCTGTGTGATATTTTTACTCGGCACTTTTAAACGAGGATATTTTATGAATAGTGAAATTGAATTAAAACTGTTAAAAGAGATAGAGGAATTAAAGAGAAAAATGAGTCTCCTAGAGGGTCAATATGAAAATAAGATTCCCACTTATCAATACAGTAAAATTAGGGATAGCGATTTAAAAAAGTTATTTGAGATTGAAAAGAATTTAGATGAGCGTATTTTTGATGAGTGGTTAAACAATAAAATTGAAATTGATCACTCAATAGAAGTGTTTTTAACCGATTTAATCGCAGATAATAAATCTTTGATTGAAAGTTATGGTGAAGAAGATTTAAAAGTGAATTTTATCGTGCCAATTTTGAATAAAGTTCGGTTTAAATCTTATGAAAAGAAAATTCGAGATTTTTATGAATTGCCAATGACCTACAAAACGAGTCAATTTATCTTAAATGGTACCGTAGATTTTGTCGTGTCCGAAGGGCTAGTAGAAAGCAAAAAACCGTATTTTTTTATTCAAGAGTTTAAAAGAAGTGAAGATTATGGAAATCCAAGACCCCAACTGTTAGCTGAACTGATAAGTGCTATTGAATTAAATGACTGGAAATTAATAAAAGGTGCTTATATTATCGGTGGGAATTGGCATTTTGCGATCTTGGAAAAATTAGAACTTCATAAATATCAATACTTTATCTCGCAAAATTTTGATTCGACCAAAATAGAAGATTTAAAATCAATCTACAAAAACCTCTTATTTGTTAAAAATGAGATACTAACTATGGTAAATTAGTCAAAGTTGCTTTAAAAATAAATGTGGTCTGTCCCCTATTTTTTCAAGAGAGTGAAACGTTCGCGTCGTTTATGTTAAAGTGATTGAAGAAAAATAGCGAACGTCGCTTATGTTAAAGTAGGCCACCCAGAGCGATAAACTTCGTGTTTCGCGGTGCGATATTAACCCATCACAACTCCCAACTAAACCAACGCAATCGCCCTCGGGTTATTTGCTTCCAATCTGGATTTTAAGATGCAATTTATATTTACAGTCAAGAATTTTGGAAAAATTGAAGCGGCCAAAATTCAGGTTAAAAATATGACGGTACTGGCAGGGCCGAATAATTCTGGAAAAACCTTTGTTTCTAAAGCGTTATATTCATTTTTTAAGACGATGAATACTTCAAGTCTTCGTGAAATACTATCTCAACAAAATACTTCACAAATTGTTGGAACGTCATTTAAAAATGAATTAAAAGGCAATTTTCAAGTGGCTAAGTTAAAAGAATTATCTTCAAAAGAGACTCTTTTTAGTCTCGGTGATTTTGCTCAGATTAATCTGTCGGGAGAAGAGGTTTCCTTCTCTATAAAAATAAAACCAGTGCCTTATCGTTTCCAAAACATTTCTCATGTTATTTATCTGGAATCTCCCATTTATTTAAAGCTTAAATCGGCATTAGGTGTACACTTATCATTGGCGCATCGACATAAATACATAACGGGAGTTCCGGACTATTTTTACGCGCTAACTGATTTGCTCACCCTTCAATCAATGAATGAACCTGAATTTATTGAGGTACTTCATAGAATAGAAAAATCCATCGGTGGGCAACTCAAATTATCGAATGATGGCAACTTTGTGTTTCAAGATGATAATGGCACTTATTCGGTTGCAACGACAGCGTTGGGTGTTGCCAATTTGGGATTATTAGCCTTACTGTTGGAAAAAAATCTGCTTGATTCTGATTCTTTTCTGTTTATTGATGAACCAGAAGCGCATTTACATCCACAATGGCAAGTCGTTCTTATCGAAGCATTGTATGAACTGGCTAAAGCCGGTGTCAATATTATGATAGCTACTCATAGTCTTGATATGATTAAATATCTTGAAGTTATCCAGAAAAAAGAGGAATCGGCGGAGTCATTAATTGCTTTAAATTGTTTAACCATCGAAGGCAAAACCATCCAAGAAGAGGCTGATTTTGATACCAAGTTAAATGCCATCAAACAGGAATTATCCGAACCTTTCTACAATCTCTATTTGGAGGCCTTATGAAACGGCTGTTACGTTCCTTGGAAACCATTGATTTGGAATGTCACCGGTTTGAGAATGAATCTGTCAATAAAAAAGCCTTACGAATGGATGGTGAACGGGGCATTCGCAAACAATTGGGTTTGGAAAATTACAGTTGTTGTGATTATTTATTCACTCAACAAGATGATTTATATCTTATTGAAATATCTGATTTTGTTATTCAGCGTGATAGTCTGCAAAAAAATCACTCCATAAAAGAAATTAAAAAAATAATTCGTCAAGAAATACGCCTAAAAATAATGGGTAGTTTGATTATCCTATTTAAAATACCCACCCAGTTTTCGATAAGTCATGAAAAAATACACACGGGTAAAATACGAGTGATTCTGATTCTGTGCAGTGATGATAGCTCTGATGTTGTTGCATTTGATTACTTGCAAACTGAGTTAAAAACGGCTCTTTCACCATTAATAAGTGAAGTCATTGTTATGAATATTTCTATGTTTAGAAACTTCAAAATATGAAATTATTGGGGGCAGAGTAATAATTGCAAAAATAATTGGGGTCAGCGTAAAATAAATTTTGCTAGAAAAGATAAACGAGTGTAGCCATCGATGCCCACTCAACCACCGTCGCACGTATTATCCAATGCGAATTACGTTCGCATCTTGCTCATTACGCCTTGCAATACGTTTGAACTGTGTGGTTTTGGCAACCCAAAGCCCGCAGTTTCCAACCGGTTGCGGGTACGCACACTCCAATCTCCCTAAATAGCATATAACAAAAGCCCCGTTTTCTATTTATCCTTCCAACAAATCCAACGCTCCCATCAATGGCGACAACGGACACCTAAAAAAATCCCACTCTTCCCCAAAACAGACTATTCTTGTTAAATATTGCCTCACAACCTTTGTACCAGCCTATCCGTACAATTCAAGTTGGGCAGCGCAGTCAATAACGAAATCAGGGGCCATAGTTCAATCATGGTTTTGAAGAATTGGGCACCTTTAATTAATGGTTAAATATTATCCAAACAATGGTATAATAATTAAAAAAACTGAGGGACATGATTAATAAATTCATTATTTTCAAAGTTTTATTGACTTTAAGAAAGTGAAGCACATTTTTATAAGGCCAATTTTGGACCGTTTTTTTTAATTTTTTGGTATGAGTTTAAAATCAAAATGAAACTTCAATTAGAAAATATCGGCATCATTAAAAATGCCACTGTTCAAGTCAATGGGTTAACGGTTATTGCGGGAGAAAATAATACAGGGAAAAGCACTGTTGGTAAGGTTCTTTTCAGCATCATCAAGGCAAATAACATGGCAGCGGCTAATCAGCACTGCCAGTTTATGAATAATATGGTCAACTTGGTGTTTGATTCCCAAATATCGAATCAGGGGGAAGTCATCATACAAGATAAGGGAGTCTCCATTTATTCAGTCAAATTTTCTCAACATCGATGTGTACGCTGTTGTCAGCCAGATTCCCCCCCTTTTTTTAAAGAGAGCACTTTTATTCAAACTCCCCTTGTGTGGGATTTAGTTGATTTTTTTGATAGCGTTTTACGTCTCAAACAAAATCAAGAAATGACTCAAAACATCGCACCGTTTTCAATTAAATATCCTTATATTTTTTGGGATGTTTATGTAAAAATGACCAATACACCGGTTGAGAAAGATTCTCAAACCAATGATTTAGTGAAAAATATTCGTCAGATAATTCAGGGTGGTTTTGAACAACACGATAAACGAATCGTGTTTCAACGCCAAAATGAATCTATTTTGCTGATGAATGTCGCAACGGGTATTAAATATTTTGGTTTGTTGCAAAGATTAGCTGAAAATAACCATTTGAAACCGGAAAATTTACTGATAATTGATGAACCCGAAAATCATCTTCATCCAGAATGGCAATTGTTACTGGCGGAATTGATTGTCAATTTAGTTAATCAGCATAAAGTTTATGTACTCATCAATTCGCATAGCCCGTATCTGATTGAAGCTTTAAAAGTCTATAGCGATATCAGTATAAAGGAGAAAACCCATTTTTATTTCAACGAGTTAACTCATGAAGGGGTTAAAGTCAAAGAAGTTACTGATGATTTAAGTTTTCTGTTTGATACACTTTCTTTGCCATTTCAAAAATTGGAACAAACTGTGTTAGGAATCAGTTAATGGAACATTTACAAGCAGCTTATGAACAGTTCTATGGGGATTGTCAACGAACTTTGACAGAAATTAGTTATGATGATGCTAATGAGCGTATACTTTGTGTCGGTGAGGATAAATTTATTTATTTTGATCGGGTTGCTCAAAAATATTTTTGTGGAAAAAACCAACCAGCCACGGTAGATATGTTAGCTTTTGGGCGAGAGCATGTTTTATTGGTTGAATTCAAAGCCGGTAAAAATGTTAAAGTAGAAAAACTTAAGCTTCAGTTTAAACTTTTGGCAAGTATTCTTTTATATGAACGAGTAGCTGCCGCTATTGTGAATCTTGATGCTTTGGAACTGGTTAGGACCAAATTCGTTTATTTGGTTGTCTTTGATCCCCAAAATTGTCCTTCATCATCTGCTCGTACTAAAGGCATCCAAAACCATCTGGATAAAGTCAAAGTTCGTTTTGGCATTGATAAATACAAAGGCAGTTTTTTAGAAGATGCATTTACACCCGAATGTGGAGATGAATTTAAAAGACTTTTACAACGATTTGGAGTAAAGGTTCGAAGAAGTGAAATAGAATAGAATAATTGTGGTCAGCGTAAAATAAATTTTGCGAGAAAAGGTAAGCGAGTGTAGCCCTCGATGCTCACTTAACCACCGTCGCACATATTATCCAATGCGAATTTCATTCGCATCTTGCTCATTACGCCTTGCAATACGTTTGAACTGTGTGGTTTTGGCAACCCAAAGCCCTAACTTCCAACCGGTTGCGGGTACGCTACAACGGACACCTAAAAAAATCCCATCCTTCACCTCAATGCCATTAAGTTAAGCTTTTCGGTAAGTTAAGCTTTTCGGTGAGGGCAACCATAAAGGATTGCCCCTACACGACATGACGATTTGTAGGGGCAATCCCTTGTGGTTGCCCTTAACTTAATGGCATTGATCCTTCACCTCCCGATAATTCTGGAGCCCCAAAAACAGACCGTTCTTGTTAAATATTGCCTCACAACCTTTGTACCAGCTTATCAGTACAATTCAAGTTGGGCTGCGCAGTCAATAACGAAATCAGGAGCCATAGTTCAATCAGGGTTTTGAAGAATTGGGGGCCTATTGAAAGAATCCGCAAGGGCCCTCGCTCGATAAAATGCATACCAAAAAAATGGTTTAGCAATTAATATGGCCTTTCCTTTCCCTATTCTCCATTCCTAAACATTCTAATTTGAATTCTTAATAAAATATCCTTACCACATCATCATTTCTGGAAGAATTTACCTTTAATCAACAATACCTTGCCCTGTATTCCTCTGAGGGCTCACGGACAGTGATCATCCGTCCAAACGACGCTAAAGTTTCGCTCCGCGAAACTTTAGCGTCGTTTTTAGTTTGGCAATCGCAATAAGTACAACGAATTACGCGGATAAACGAATTGTGCAACCGCAATAAGTACAACGAATTACGCGGATAAACGAATTAGCAGGAGTCCAAACTTTAGTTTGGCAACTGCAATAAGTACAACGAAACTTCGTTCTGGAACGCCAATTACGCGGATAAACGAATTGCGCAATGTTGCCCCTTATTGAAAGGTGCGTAGTTTATTTCATTACCGTCATTAATGCAAAAAAAGTTATCCGTTTTATTAAACTCGATGATCACTTTTTTCGTGCGCCCAAACAATATACTTAACTAGGCCACAAACTAAACTAAACTGTCCTGACAAAAGCGCCAGTTGTGATATCGGAATAAGTTTTTCGCTTAAAAAACTGATTCCGATATCCGTGCTGAGTATAACTACAAGGATTGTATATAAAAAAGGATTTATTATGCGAATTAAGGGTTGAATTAATTATTATGAAATCAAGGATTTCTAAAAACTTCTGATTGAGAAGTTATAGAAAAAATATAACGCACGCAAGTGACGCAAAAGGTGCAAGCATATTTAGATACCTCTTGCGTCAAAGCGCGTCAAAGCGCGTTTATTTTATAGCCCATTCAATCGAGGCGCTATAAGGACTCGTTGTAATAAAACACCTATAAAAAGTCTGGCTAATGAGGCGCAATTGAGGGCCATAACTTAATTTTAAACCATTCACGTCGGCAAAAGTTTCCGCAACGGAAACTTTTGCCGACGTAACATTTTATGGCCCCTAAACCAAGTAGTCTAAATAACCCTAAAATATCTCTTGCGTCAAAGCGCGTCAAAGCGCGTTTTTAAAAATAACGCACGCAAGTGACACAAAAGCGCAAGCAGATTTAGATATCTCTTGCGTCAAAGCGCGTCAAAGCGCGTTTATTTTTCCACTTCAGTTGAACTTATGAGATTCAATTTAACCCTTAATTCGCATTTATTATAATTGCTGATAATGAAAAAATTCGATAAAACTTTAGCTTTCCTTGGAAAATAATGCTCGTTTTAAGAATAACCAGGGGCAACGCCCCTGGCGCGTAACGCAACGCCCTCTGGCGCGTAACAATTGTGCCATAGGCGACATTAATATAGCCAGGGGCATCGCCCCTGGTAATCCCCCAATGCCATTAAGTTAAGGGCAACCACAAGGGATTGCCCCTACGAAACCTCGCGTCTTTAGGGACTTTCGATGTTTTCCAACCGGTTCGCTTAATGGCATTGTGGTAATCCCCGCCCCTGGCGCGTAACGCATCGCCCCTGGCGTTAAGGATACAAAACGATCTTGCCAAAACTCTTGCGACTTGAAATGAGTTGATAGGCCTTTCCGATATCTTTCAGTTTAAAAGTATGGCCCACTTGAGGTTTAATCTGTTCTGCTCTAATCCAGTTCAATAGACAATCTCTTGATTCAAAAAGCAATTTCTTGTTCTTAAGTACCGCATTTAAATGAAATCCCAAAACGCCTTTGGAATGAAAGAGGAGTTTAACCGGATCGATTGCCATTGACTGTTGACTGGCAAATCCAATCATGACTAATCGGCCGAAATGATTCAACAAGCCGATATTTTTACGCAACAATTCTCCACCAACGGAATCAATAATAATATCGGCCCCATTTCCTTGACTGAAATGCCTTGTCGCTTTCTCATAGTCACCATAGTCTACCGCCAGAGCGATTCCTAGTTGACGTATTTTATGCCTTTTTTCTTCAGTAGAAGCGGTTCCGATAATTTGAAGGCCCAGAAGCTTGGCTATTTGAATAACGGCCGTTCCAACACCTCCGCCGGCCGCATGAATCAGAAGGGTTTCTCCTTTGGTGGCGTGAGCAACCGTTATCAGTGAATGGTAGGCCGTCAGGTAGTGAACTAATAAAGCGGCTCCTTGTTCTAACGACAAGTCATCTGGCAATAAGACACAGTTTTCTGCTTTGACTGTGGCGTATTCTGCAAACATGTTGCCTGAATTAATAACCGCCACTCGTGAACCGGTTGTGAGTTCGGAAACACCTTCACCGGCCTGTTCGACGATACCAGCCGCTTCTATACCCGGATAAAAGGGTGGTTTTGGGCCGCCAGTGTATATGCCTTTTAGTTGCAAGACATCAGAGTAATTCAGTCCACAGGCCCCAATTTGAACGAGTACTTCTCCGTTGTTGGGGCGAGGCTTTGGAACGTCTGTTATTTCAATATGTTCAATTGAGGCAAAGGCCGTTATTTTTGCGATTTTCATTTTATGCTATGCAATAACTACAGGGATTCGTTATAAGAACGGATAACTACAGGCAGATTCGTTATAAGAAAGGATGAGAACTCGTACAAGGATTCGTTATAAAACAGCAACTACAGGCAGATTCGTTATAAGAAAGGATTTAATACCGCAATAACTACAAGGATTCGTTATAAGAAAGGATGAGAACTCGTCAATCAATAACTAATGTAGTTGTTTTTAATCCGTTATTATAACGAATCCCTGTCGTTATTTTATAACGAATCCCTGTAATTGCTTTTAATCCGTTATTATAACGAATCCCTGTAGTTATTTGAGGAATCCCTGTAGTTATTTGAGTTTTAATCCGTTATTATAACGAATCCCTGTAGTTATTGCCGAACCAACGCTGAACGAAGTAAATCAGCAATCTGACGAACATCTGTTTCTGTGAGCGCGGTTTTCCGATAAGTAATAGATAAATGAAGCGTTCCATTAGGCCATAAAACAGCAGTTAACGCCGCTCCCATCAATAAACAGACAGAAACATAGCTCTTATATGACACCAGTTCCAAAGCACCATTAGAAAAGTTTTTGATATTTGAGAAAATATCGACTTTTTGTTCAAGCCATGTAAAATGGCTAGTAGCAAAACCCGTTGAAGTAGGAGTTACCGCCATTCGACGAAATAAAGCCCAAGGCAAATATTTAGCCAAAGAAGTAAATAAAGGTACACCAAAATGGGACTTGTTACGATATTCAAGGTTGAACCTTTTCATAAACTGTCGTGCAATCTCATTTATTGGCAGGGCAGCATCCACGAAAATCGTCAGCGGTGAAATAAAATTGCCATAGCTATGATGATGCCTACGTCGTAAACTAACAGGCATTTCAAGCGACACGATTGAATTTGAGTTCTGATTTCTGATCGTATTCCATTGATGTATGGCTTGTGCCCAAGCCGCGGCACATAAAAAAGCCGGAAAAACGCCGATAGTTCTCGAATATTTTTTGATTAAATCGCAAGCCTTCTTGTCAAGGACTTGCACACAAATCTCGATATCCCCGGGCTTACATTCTCTTATGGCTAATCGAGTACTCCGCTGCAGTTTTGCTTCCTTCGCCAGCCATCGTGTGTAGTTCATTATGGGAACTATTTGTTTCCGCCTGAGCAATTCAAGTGGAGACATCAAGTCCGATAATTTTAACGGTGGCACTGGCGTAGGCAACGGAATAGTTTCTCCGCTAATGGATTTTGCAAGAAAATCCATGGCTTCAAACCATAATATTGCAAATGATTCTCCGTCTGCAACTGAATGGTGCGCCCGTATTGCCAACTGATTCTTTCCTTTAACCCATAACACTTGAAAAGGCGGTTCGCTGAATGGATCAATCGGCTTATTCCGCCATGACGTTACGGCATTTTCATCCGTATCTATACACAGAATGTTATCAACTGAACAAGCGTCTTGCCAACTCAAGCCAAAAAGTCCTTTTTTAATTTTTCGGCCTAAGGGCGGATAACGATGAATCAGTTGAATTATCATATCTTCTAAATGTTGACGCTTAAATGAGCCTTTAAGTTCCATTTCAACACCAAGGTTCATCAAAATACCTGATTGTTCTTGGTAGGCGACAAAAAAAGCATCAATTTGTGTTAACTGCCATTTTGTATTCAGGGTTCTGAACTCCAACATTTCAGGCGATGATTACGTACTTCAATCGCTTTTTCCCATTCAGGCGAGGCGTCAATCATCATCATAACCACTTCTCCTTGTAATTTTTTACAGTCATTTTGACTGGCTTGAACTGTCAGCAAGGCATTGGACAGTTCCAAACGTTTAAGATTAGACATAATCGTTAAAGTGGCCGGTAAATGAACCGGTTCAAGTAACTTAGCCTGTCGTATCATTCCCAAAAGTGCCCGCTTTTCCATGCCAAACTGTTTTTTTGACACTTCTTCCGCCAATAGCCCTGCCACTTGTGCTGCTAATTCAATGAGAAAAGTGCCGGGTAAAATCGGTACGCCCGGAAAATGATCTTGAAACAACGGAATATCATCAGGAACGTAAGCTTCTCCGCTGGATTTCCTTTCCTCAACATTAATGGAGATAGACTGAATAAACTCAAACAAAATTAGTTCCTCACTCAACTTATATAATCGCCCCAAGCCAGGGGCGTTGCCCCTGGCTTTATTAATCTCGCCCCAAGCCAGGGGCGTTGCCCCTGGCTTTATTAATATCGCCCCGTTGGGGCTAACTTATGTTCCGTATAAAATACACGCCTTGCATCCATTTCCTCTCAAGACAGACTTAACGACTGAGCACTGATACTGTTCACTGTTCACTGTTCACTGTTCACTGAGAGTTTATCTACCAATCGCGCCATCGCGTCTACGGTACAATATCGGGGCAGTGTGGTAATGTGGATACGTTCAGGAAATATCTCCGTTGGGGTATCAGATAAGATTTCCATCAATTGTTCCCGCCCCGCCTCAGTAAGTATTCCATCTTCTTCATATTCCTGATCGGATAAACTACCTTGAGCTAGCTTATTGATGGTGCCTTCAGGAATCTTGATATGAAAGTGATCTTCGATCCGGAACAATAAATCAAGCATATCCATTGAGGTAAAATCCAGATCATAAAATAACAGAAGATTTGGCAATACCGACTCGGATTCGCTCATTAATAAGGTTTCGCGGACAAGTTTTTCAACAACTGTTAATGTTTCTGAATGATTCATGCTATCGATCATCTTTAGCTTTGGCTTTGGAGTCCAAAGCTTTAGCTATGGACTTTTTATCCCGTCTTTGTCACATCGGCTGCCTTTGTGTTCTTAAAACGCCTGACTTAATTGGACAACACGTCGGCCGCCTCTTATCGTTATACACAAGTCTTTTGGATACTTGGTGCATTCCTGATAAGTACAACGGATACTCGAAATAAACGGATATTTCTAATGGCTCCCTAACGTGGGGCCTACTCTTTAAAATCAATAAAATTCAAGTAAGTACCCAATATCGAAGGGGCAACCATAAAGGATTGCCCCTACATGACACGACGGTTCGTAGGGGCAATCCCACGTGCAAAGCCCCTTTTGATTCAGGCAAAATACCTGACTTAATTGGACGACACATCGGCCGCCTCTTATCGTTATACACAAGTCTTTTGGATACTGGAGGCATTCCCAAAAGTAGTTAGGATACTCGAAATAAATCGTCATGGCTAAAACATTTCGCCACCCCCAAATATGAAAATCCGTTTCGGAACGCGTATCCATTGTACTAGATGCTGTGGGTATTTTCACAATAAACGGATATTTATAAGTACTTAGGATTAGCGGAGATCACTCAACGCTCGACTTAATTGGACAACACGTCGGCCGTCTTGGTGTCCTCTGGCAAGGCTAATCTTTGTAGTAGGCGCTTTAGCGCCTAAGTTAGTAGTAGGCACTTTAGCGCCTAAGTTAGTAGTAGGTGCTTTAGCGCCTAAGTTTGTAGTAGGTGCTTTAGCGCCTAAGTTAGTCGTATTTGTTTAGCGCCTTAGTTTGTAGTAGGTGCTTTAGCGCCTTGCGTTAGTAGTAGGCGCTTTAGCGCCTAAGTTTGTATAGATATTCAGATAATTCTTGAGTCCCCTTTAGGGGACTTGAGCTTTTAGACAACTGCTTTAGCTGTTGGCTGTTTTGAGCTTTAGCGCCTAAGTTTAGTGGCTTTAGCAACTACTACAAACGCTTAGTTGCTGAAGCAACTACTACAAACGCTTAGTTGCTAAAGCAACTACTACAAACGGTTGAGTTGCTAAAGCAACTACTACAAACTCTTGAGTTGCTAAAGCAACTACTACAAACGCTTAGTTGCTGAAGGAAAGTCACTAGGCAACATTGGAGGACTCGCCTACAAACTCCGTCAATTCCAATCAAAACCGGTTTCAATAGGGCCATGAGTTGAAATGGTTTCAACCGGAGGGCCATGATTTTAAATTCGTTGAGTTATTTTGCGATATGGCCCACGATTATTGCTTGTCCTTAGACATAAGTTTTTAAATGCTTTTTTATCCGTTTATTTCGCGTATCCGTTGTACTTATCAGTTTTGAGTCTACTTGAAAACTCGAATTTGTTGGAAAAATTGGGCTAACAAAAACTTAATGTTTATCAATAAGTTACCCCGATTAACGTCATCTCAAGCGTTTGAACGCGGGCGGCCGTTTTTATATAACCCATTGATTTATAACGTCATGATAATTTTCAAACCTGCCGAGTATACGTCATAAAATCGCATTTTGTGGCCCAAAATCGGCGTTTTTAAACGTGATATTTATCAATAACTAACTACCGATACCGCCTAATCAACGACTGAACGCTAAACAACGAATTAACTCTCTGTGTTGGGCTGTGTCAACTCTGTCGCCTCTGTGTGTCTAAAAATCCAATGTCTTCGAGACCTCGGATTTTTTAAACGTGAAAAATTAACTCGTGCGAACTCCTAGCCACGTTTGGATGGCAGCCGTTAACTGACGTGAATTGAGTTATAGATATAGGCCAGTATTTGATGGTGATAACTTAATCGCGTTTGCATATGTGACGGGTGAATGTGTGCAACATTACTACATCAACACATCATTTTTTGTTCAATCGGCGCGATCTCATCATACACCCACTATTCCAGATAAACTTATGATTAAACGTTTAGAGAAAATAACTATCAATGATTACCCGCCCGAAGTACAAGCTCATGTCAAGCAATTGCGTCTAGGTGAAGAGGCACTCACTGACGATTTACCCGCACAATTTAAAACCGAACACATGCAAACGTTTGAGAATTGAGACCAAAGCAAGGCAAAATCTTATGGCGAAATCCTCAAACTGGCAACATGGGATGATTGAGCTATAATTAATCTTGAAGTCAGATACGAGCAGAAGAGAAATCTGACTCAATGGCCCCAAATTTCTCGCTCCCGTAAGGCTTGATAAAAGCGCAATTTCGGTGCTAACGATAAATAACGCTATAATAACCAACGTTCCCAACTAACTCCGTAGGGGGGATTTAACAATTAATCATTAATCATTAATCATTAATCATTAATCATTAATCATTAATCATTAATTATTATTTACCAGTTGTGCTTCACGACTTAACGTCAATCAAAAAAAATATTTGCTTTCCGTGACTTATGTCCAGCCAACCAACCCACCCGATATCCG
Organism: Candidatus Parabeggiatoa sp. nov. 2; assembly: GCA_002085445.1. Classification (GTDB taxonomy): domain Bacteria; phylum Pseudomonadota; class Gammaproteobacteria; order Beggiatoales; family Beggiatoaceae; genus Parabeggiatoa. Next base: position 19,265 of record NBMI01000191.1, on the reverse strand, counting down.
AAAACGATCTCAAAAAAACCACCGAACAGTATTTATCAGATTCTTTGGCTAAAAACGAAGAAGATTTCAATCGACAGCTCAAAGAACAGCTTGACGATCTCATTACCGCGATCATTGACTCTCTCCCACGAGACAAAGCGCAACACGAGGTTCGAGAATCGGTTCAAAAACACATTAATACTTTTTGGCAACGCTATCATAAAATAGAAGGGCTAAAACCAGACCTCGTTGCAAAAAGATTAGCGGCTGAATTTAATAAAGATTATTTCGTCTCGTTGACTTGCGCGGATAATGCCCAAAAAAACTATCCGCAAGCCATCAAAACCACCGAGAAAGAAATCATCGCGTTAGATCAAATCGCCGATATGTTTTTGGAAACCAAGGATCGGCAAGGCAAAGACATTCTCTTGCAAATCAAATTTGAGGCCGAATACAACACTGATAAAGAGATGGATCGAAAGATATTGCACTCTGAAAGTTTTGTCGATATCGATCAACAACAAATACATGCAAGAGATAGGCAGCAACCCGAAAGAGAATTATTTACGCAAGTCTTCTATCTTCGCCGTTCTCCCAAATCAGGGCGTAACAAGCCACTGATAGAGCATGTCAATAGAACGGTGACAACCCCAACATTATTGGTCCCTAAGCTGGTAAGATATACGGCCTATCATGTCTATCAATTCGATATCATTGATATTATCCAAGCCAATCTGCCGTTTTTATTCTGTTTTGTTGGTAACATGAATAAAGTCACGCCAGAAAAGATACAACAACACGAGCCAGAAATACGAGAAATGGTTTATGGCGATCTAACGGAAAACCAACGAGAAACGATGAGAACAGTATTTGCGAATTTCAAGCAAAAAGGATACTATAACGCGGGTAAATCTGACAACATTGATATTATTAAGCAGATGATTGAAGTAACTGAAATGTATCGCGGCAATGAAGAAGTTTTTCTTCAACAGGGCTTCCAACAAGGCGAAGATACAAAATCTATCAAGTGGTTTTTGCGTGGAGAATTAAGATTTTCGGCTCTCGTCGAAGATTTGGGGGAGCAAAAAGCAAACCTTGTTCAGCAAAACGCATCTATTTTCAAAAGCGCAATGGAAAATGGGACGCCATTGGTAGAAATATTGGAACAGTTGGATGAAACCGAAAAACCTGTTGCATTAGCTCAATCTTGAATGGGCTTTTCAATTTAACGAAAAAACGGCATTCTCTGTTTAGGGCGTGCCGTTTTGTCTGAATCATAAACGCAGTCAATGCTTACGCGAGATAAACCTAGGGAAAGGCCGGAGAGGGCCCCAACCCCGTAGGGGTTGAATATGAAACGCAGTAACTCGCTACGCGAGATAAATTTAGCAAGCTTATGGTGAGTATTGCTACGCTAAGCCCACCAATTAATCTACAACTTAAAAAAGGCAGGTTTGGATTGCTTCGTTACCAAAATGATTAACTAATTCAATCAAATATACGCCTAAAAATAATGGCACAATTTTGACCACCCATCCCAAAGGAGGTGGATAATACGGTTTCAGCATCCGCTTCACGATATCGGCCGATGACATGATCCAATTCACATTCTTTGTCTGGCACTTCAAGGTTGATAGTGGGAGGCACGATGCCGGTAGAACAGGTCTTTAGCGCAACGATTGCTTCAAGGGCACCGGCGGAGGACATGGCATGTCCAATGGCACCTTTGATGCTGGAAACGGGTGTGCTTGTCCAAGTCTTGCCAAAAGTAGAGCGGATGGCTGCGGCTTCTGCTCTGTCTCCAACCAGTGTACCGGTGCCATGTGCATTAATCGCGTCTATCTCAGTCGTTTTTAGGCTTGCATCTTCTAGGGTTCTTTTTATACATAAGCAAGCGCCGGCTCCATCATTAGGCGGGCTATTTAAATCATAAGCATCTTGACTCACGCCAAAGCCGATAATTTCGGCAAGGATAGTGGCATTACGACGTTTTGCTGATTGAAGTGATTCAACCAGCAACGCGCCGGCACCATCTGCTAAAGTGAAACCTCGGCGACGCTTGTCAAACGGACGGCAACTTTTAGTTGGATCATCTCCTTCAATATCTTTGGAGAGGACTTGTAATGGTGAGAAGCCAATGACATAAAATGGAGTCAGTATGACACTTGAGCCACCAGCAATGCAAGCGTCAATTCTACCCTTCTTTATTAACCAATAGGCTTCGCCAATGGCTTGGGTGCCTGAAGCACAGGCGGTGGCAATCATTAAGTTTGGCTTACCAAATTGTGTCGCCAGTGAAGAAAAACATGAACCGGCTCTATGTAATATCAAATTGCCGTTTTGTTCCTGAAAGATATCCAGTCCTGTTGACCAGATAAATCCAAGGGTTTTTAAGTTAAATTGAGAATTTTTTAAGGCTTCATTAATAGCCCTTTGTGCCATTTTCCGGTCACGATTGCAGGTATCATAAGGGATGGCAGTCACTTCTCCGCCGGTAGTGATGGGCAGCCCGGCATCAACAAGCCGTTGTAACCGCCGGATTCCACTTTTACCGGCTAATAAAGCCGACCATAATTCTTCCGTATTCTGTCCCAATGCCGACACTGCCCCAGTGCCGGTAACGACTACCCGGCGATTTGTCATGTTATCTCCATTTCAATTGAGCGTTTTTCATATCCTTCTGTATCTTGATGGGGAACATTGTACAAAAAACATCCTTTTTGAGTTCTATTCACTATTCTGTCAATAAAGGCCGCCAATCCGTCAGCAGAATGGGGTTTAACGGCAATGAATTCCTCCGTTTCTGTTCTATCAATATTTTTGATCTGAATAGATTTATCACTATTTTCATAACGCGTTTTGTGTTTGGTAAACAGGGCTGCCACTCCCGTGCCTCTTTCTGTGAGGTTTTCTGAACTTTCTTGATCACCTGCCATTAGCAACGCTTCTGTTGCTCTGCCGCTTGCTAAAACGTCCTGTACTACTTCAAGTCCAGCCCAAGCCTGCCCCTGTGCGCCACCTAAACCGAGGCAATAGGCATGATTTTTAAAGGCGATAGATAAAGAAGATAACGCTAAATTGTCAATGACATGTAAACTATAAGTAGGATTAATACGAAATTCGTCATTTCTATTATTTTCAAGCCTGTCTATGAAAGCGTGTGCCAAGCGAAAAATAGCCGGTGAGCCATTTTGACAGGGCGCAATGGATATCAGCGCAACCTGACTTGGATCGGTGGCATAAGCCATGACTCTATGGGCTGCCGCCAGCGCTAGTTGTACTGGCAGATTAAAGCGGCGGATTTGTCGCCATACTTTGGGAGAATTTTCTTTTACGGTTGATAAATTATGTTCAATTGCAGATGTGGTAAGAAAAATCAATTGATTTCCTCTTTTAGTTGGGGGCAACCATAAAGGATTGCCCCTACATGCCCATTTTATAGGGTAGGGGCAATCCCTTGTGGTTGCCCTTTTCGGAATAAATGAAGGATGCCTTTTTAGTTTCCGAAATAGACTGGATGTATTCCTCGTTTGATTTTGGACCAATAATACAAATTGATGGCCAGATCAAACCCAAAATTGCCTTTGTTCGGGTTAAGGATTACACGTTTAAATATGGAGGACAGTGAATAAAATCGCTCAAGCACATTCCACCAGCCATCATGCAGTTCTTGGGGCGTTAACAATTCCGGCTGATAAACCACATAAGGTTCTCGAAAATGGCTTAGTTGTTTATCAAATACCTTATTGTTTTTCCAGGCCTTATCTCCGGCGGGTGTTCCCGGATAGGGCATGAGAATAAAAAACTGTGCAACGGGAATTTTTAGTTTTTCCAGATATTCCAGGGTTTGTTCAAAAGTCTCGTTGTTATCGTTTGGCATACCAAAAATAATGAGCGCATGAGGACTGATGCCCGCATCGGCTATTCTTTTAAAACCTTCCGCGAATTTATCTATGGTTTGAAAGGTTTTATTCATATTCTCCAAGTTTTGCGCGGAAATGGTTTCAACGCCTAGTGCCATGAGATTGCAACCTGAGTCACGGGCCTTTTTTAACAATTTGGGGTGGCGGGCCACATTAATGGTGGTTTGAGTACCCCATCGTATTTTTGAGCCGGCCATTGCTGTGAAGAGTTTATCGGCAAATTTGACATCTTCGCACAGATTATCATCGCAAAAATTAATATCTTTGCTGCCCGTTGCCTCGATATCCCTTAAAATAGATTCAATGGGTATTTTTCGATAACTGCCTTTATAAACCGAGGTAATGCAACAGTAATCGCATTTAAACGGACAGCCGCGAGTGGCCTGTACTGGATAGACGACTATACGATCTTTTTTAATCAAATCATAACGAGGTACTGGCAAGTTGCTGATATCAACAGGTTTTTGTGATTGATAGCGGCTCTTAAGTTGGCCTCGTTCAATATCCTTTAAAATATCACCCCACACTTCATCACCTTCTCCAATGACAATCGCATCAACAAGGCCTTCTACTCGATGGGGCAACATGGTAGGTAGGAACCCGCCTAAAATCGTTTTTTTACCACGCGCTCTAAATGCCGAGGCAATGTCTTTACACCGATCATATTGCATGATTTGAGCGGACAGGGCTACAACGTCACAATCACTGTCAAAATCAATATCCTCAATATACTCTTCTATCAGACGAACTTCATGTTCGGGCGGCGTGAGGGCCGCTAATAAGGCCGGCCCCAAATGGGGTACATAAGCGCCTAGTCTGTCATACCATTTTTTAGACTGTATTAAAGTGCCGTTATCCCGGTAATGAGCCGGGTGAATAATGTCTATTTTCATCTGGGTTTTGATTCCATGTCGCTAATTAGGGCAGCTATTTTGCTGAGAGTGATGCCTCCTTCGCTGACACGTTTTAAAACCTCTTGTGAGATTTTAATCTTATACTTATCTTCCAAAGCAATAATCACTCCCAGTACAATCACCGAGGAAAAGGGAATCACTTTATCAAGCGGTTCGTCTGCCTCACAGTTTAAGATGGGTTGCGCTACGGATTGATCCGGGGCTGCGTTTAAAATAAGTTCACGGAGTTCGGTTATTCTGTTTTGCATGGTGTTTTAAACGATTTCACGTTTTAATTAAGTACAACGAATTACGGGCCGATAAACGAATTTCGATTCTGATCATACTTAAGGAAAATACCGGTTTATTTATGCTTTAGCTGTGCGGGAACAGGTTTGCAACCTGTTTTTGAACGTTTCAGTTTGGCAACTTTCGCTCTAAAACGTTACGGGCTGGGTTGCAAACCCAGCCCAGCCCTGTTTATTTATGCTTCAGTGCTTACGTCCATAATAGGCTGGTAATTTATAAAGTGGTTAAATCAGTAGAAGAAAGGCCAGTTAGTTCTATGATTTCGGTTAAACTATAACCTTTTGCTAACATTTTACGAGCCGTTTCGAGCGCTTTGTTTTGTTCTCCTTGTTCAAATGCAGTATCGGCACGTTGAGTTTCAGCATTGGCACGTTTTTGCTCTATTTCTACCGGAGTTGGTATCCAACCGTTTTTATCATACCAACGTAGCCAACGAGAGTCGAAACCATTGAAAGTGCCTGCCCATATTCCCAAGCCTAACCGAATTTTAGGCAACCATAAACGTTCATCTTTGATGCTTAATTGCTGATAACGTTTGCCCCGAAGTTGAAATACTTGCCATTCATCAGATTCACGACTAAATATCACGTAGTAGGGAATTTTCAATATTTGTTCATAAACTTCCCATTTTGTCGGAGGCTCTTTGACATCTCGTAAGGTTTTACCTAAATCCTCTTTTTTGGTACTTTCCGATAGCAATTCTACTACAATAAAAGGGATAACTTTTTCATCCCAAACCACATAATTATAACGCATATCATGTTGTTTACCATAAGATGATGGCACTCCAAGTACTGCAAACCAGTCGGGACGTTTATACCAGTGCGTGTGCTGAGAGTCATAGTATAAATTTAAGTCGGAAGCCACATAAATTTTATCAGCCGGATAGTTAGGCGGACAAAAGGTTTCGCGTAATAATTGCGGTTGGTGATAATGAAATTCGTCAGGCAAACCGGGCTCCTCTGGATATTCGCTAGGTAAATCATACATTGTTGGTAAAGGTTTGGGTTGCCAGAAAGGTATTTCTGGTTCGTAAAGTTCTTCTTTTAGGGCATAAGCTGGCATTGTTTTTGGTTCCTAGTTTCTCGTATCAAATTCTATTTGACTTCATCTGGAAAATTGACTGCAAGAAAAACATTCAGTAGTTGAGAATGGCGCCCACAAAAGACGAGCAATCGTCTACGACGAGATGGCCCACAAAAGGCGAGCAATCGTCTACGACGAGATGGCCCACAAAAGGCGAGCAATCGTCTACGACGAACTGGCCCACAAAAGACGAGCAATCGCCTACGAAGAACCAGCCCACAAAAGGCGAGCAATCGTCTACGACAAACTGGCCCACAAAAGGCGAGCAATCGTCTACGACGAGATGGCCCACAAAAGGCGAGCAATCGTTTACGACGAGATGGCCCACAAAAGGCGAGCAATCGCCTACGACGAACTGGCCCACAAAAGGCAAGCAATCGCCTACGACGAACTGGCCCACAAAAGGCGAGCAATCGTCTACGACGAGATGGCCCACAAAAGGCGAGCAATCGCCTACGAAGAACTGGCCTACTAAAGGCGAGCAATCGTTTACGACGAGATGGCCTACTAAAGGCAAGCAATCGTTTACGACGAGATGGCCTACTAAAGGCGAGCAATTATTTTTAGCATCATTCTCAACTACTGAGATTGGATAGAAACTGGCATTGGAGACAAAGGCGCAGATTCTGGAAAAAACCGTTTGTCTTTGTGGCGGTAGAGATTATTATAAGAACACCCCGGCATCAAGCGGCCATCTTCCATAACATAATGGGTGCAACACTTTTTAAGCCGTGCGACATCAAGATCCCAAGCATCCATAAAAGAATGGATAAAAATCGCTTTACTTCTCGCCTCAGCCCGCCGATCAATTTCATCGGGAGAAAGCGGGTTTCGAGAATTGTAAGTCTCTTTTAAAAAACCCTTTAAGGAATCAAGAATGATTTGAGAATCTTCACCAACCTTGGTGGCTGACCAAAGGTTAGTAATGGATTCCAAGATCATCTTTTCCATCTCGCTGCCCGTTTTTAAAACGGTACTGTTTGTCATGGCATCAAGATATTGCCGGATGTTGACAAAGTCAGGCAAAGGCACAAAGTTGCCGTCATTCATACGGAAAAGGTAGGTAGCGGTGTAGCAACTGGGGTGAGAACAAGGTACCGGATGAAAAATGTCCCTTTTTAGCCAGCCGGTTTGTTCTTCTATTAATTGATGCACTTCTGGCATCGTTAACCGGTGCCCCGTTGGCGTTTTATGATAATTATCACCGCCATCACCAGTATGAGCCATTGGCTGAATGACAACACTGGAAACTTGTTCCATGTTTAAGCCGAATTCCACTAATGCCCCCAGTTCATCACTGTTATCACCTTTGGAAACGGTGGGCACGAGGACGGTGGGAATATCAAGTGCTTTGATGACTTCTATACACTCCATCTTCATGTCAATCAGTTCTACGCCCCGGAGTTTTGGGTAGATACCCGGTTTTAAGGTATCAAATTGTAAAGAGGCGTAGAGGCCCATGGCTTTGAATCGTTCTGCAAACTGCCTATCTATGGCTATTTTTCGGCCATGAGTCGATATCAACACTCTCTTAATCTTGCCTTTATGAGGCCCATTAAGCAGATAATCACAAAACTCAAAGAATTGTGGGTGGATAGTCGGTTCCCCGCCGGAAAGCAGGACAAGCGGTAATTCTCCCTCTGCTTTAACGAGAGTATCCACCGCTTTTTGAAACTGTTCCAGTTTCATATTGTATTTGTTTTGATTTCTCACGATGCACACGGGACAGGTGAGATCGCATTTATCGTTGATCTCAATTATGGGAGAACAGGTATGCTGGAGATGATCTTCGCATAAACCGCAGTCTAAGGGACAACCATGCTCGACTTTGGTTGAAATCGCAAAGGGCTTTAAGCCGGGTTTGGTGTAATTAAGAGATTTTACGTAGTACGCGGCATCATTTGAGATTTCCACTTCAAAAGAACCGTGTTCTGGGCATCTTTTCTGAAAAAAGATTTTGTCATTTCGCAGCACAACATGAGTGTCGATAACTTTTCGGCAACGTGGAAAGGATTCGTTATAAGAACGGATTAAAAAACAGCTGTAACTACAAGGATTCGTTATAAGAACGGATTAAAAAACAGCTGTAACTACAAGGATTCGTTATAAGAAAGGATTAAAAAGCCTCTTGCAAAAGTACAGCGGATTGACGGATAGCTCGGATGTTTTTGAAGAAATGGCAATATTTTGGAATAAGTAGGTGTGTTATCAGGACACATAGATAACACAACACCTAAAGCTGATTTTTTAATCCACTGCAAATTCAGTATGTTTTCTCATGGAAGGGGCATGAAACGCTAATACAATGTCTTGTTTTGGTACACCTAATGCCACTAATTCGTCTGCTATTCCAATGTCGGTACCGTCATGCTGTATCCCGATTTTGCCATCAATGATATCTAGGTGTAGCACACAGCCAAAAATACGTTTATAACTCAGCCCCAACGGGGCGAATTATTATAGCCCCAACGGGGCGAATTATTATAGCTTGGGGCAACGCCCCAGGTGGCTCAGCCCCAACGGGGCGAATTATTATAGCTTGGGGCAACGCCCCAAACCTTGTCAAACTGGTTTTGTCGGGTAGGGTGCGTTACACGCGCTGGTTGAGTGTTTGATGTGCGTTTTACGCACCCGACAAAACCAAATTGACAGCGTACTAGTGCAGGAGAGCGGAAATCCTCATACCACCCGTTAGTACAACGGATTTGGGGACATCACTCTGTGCCAAGAAATCCGATTTTTCCAAAAAATCGGATTTCTAGAAATCCGATTTTTCCAAAAAATCGGATTTCTGGGTGGTACGGGAATTTATGCTTTCCTGCACTAGGTAACGTTTTGGCAAAAGTTGCACTAAGCGACTCAATGATATGGCCCTCAATGGCGGTTATCCTTAACAAAGGAGGTTTATTAATCCAATTGTGGCTATGGAGAAACTCAATGATATGGCCCTCAATGGCGGTTATCCTTAACAAAGGAGGTTTATTAATCCAATTGTGGCTATGGAGAAATCCGATTTTTCCAAAAAATCGGATTTCTTGGAGGTACGGGAATTTATGCTTTCCTGCACTAGAAGCAATCCCATCCAATGACCCCAGTGCCCAAACTCACGTTTGGCACGAAATGCAAAAATAGAGTTTGGCACGCCTTATGTTATGTTATACCGTCTATTTTAAATATAACTGTCATTTTTGATTGTAAAACAATCAGTTAGTGATGATTAACTAATCACTCTAAAAATATATAACCCCCGAAAATTTTCTAACCATTGCCTGTTTTATCTTATTAAAATGGTAAACTATTCTATTTAATCAATAAAATCCGTCATTTTTAATAAAATACGGCGAAAATCCGCCCGGAACGACCTTCTGAAAAGCCGCGTGTTTTGGTATTAACCATTATAAAAATAGGGTTTAGTATTATAGCGAATACTGTTTTCTAATCATAAAGTTTCATAGACTGATAGTTAGTAGTACAGTTCCTTTTATTTTTGTCGCTTTACTAACAAAAATTGACCGCCAAACACCGAGGATCCAAGTAGGCGCTTTTATGAAATTTCATTTTAACAATTTTGACGGCAACGCCCTAGGTGGCTCAGCCCCAACGGGGCGAATTATTATAGCCTGGGGCAACGCCCCAGGCTCAGCCCCAACGGGGCGAATTATTCTCAGCCCCAACGGGGCGAATTATTATAGCCTGGGGCAACGCCCCAGGCTCAGCCCCAACGGGGCGAATATTATCCCAGAGTGCCGCCATCATGGTAAAGAACGGCCCCATTCATATAGGTATTTCGATCAGATAGCAACCATGCTACCAGTTCACCGCATTCCATTGGTGTGCCAAAACGCGATAAGGCACAGGCATTCACATAGCGTTGCTGGTGATGCTCTGGGATGGTTGAGCGTAATCCGCCTTCAAAAATACCCGCCGCGACGGCGTTTACCATAATACCATACGATCCCACTTCATGGGCGAGACTGTGCGTCAATCCTTCAATGGCACCTTTACTACAGGCGTAGTGTACTGGACTGGGAATTGTTCTGGAACCGGCAATTGAACTAATATTAACGATACGGCCGTACTTTTGGCGGATCATAGGGCGGACTGCTGCCTGACTTAATCGAAACACGGCAAATAAATTGAGTTCCATTAGATCATAAAAATCATTATTGTCAATCAGTATAAAAGGGATAGATTCACTCACCCCAGCATTATTAACCAGCGCATCTAGGGTGCCCCATTTTTCTACTATTGTTTCAACAATTTTTCCGGCTGAGTCTTGTTCTCGCAAGTCAATGTTAATTGATAAATAGTCGTTTCCGTAGGTTTGTAAAATCTTTTCTGTTTTCTGAGCACCCTTTTCATTGTTATACCAAGTAAACGCGACATTCGCGCCTTCCCTTGCTGCCACTTCACAGATTCCCCTGCCTAACCCACCTGAGCCGCCAGTCACAAGTACCTTTTTTCCTTCTAACAAACCGCTGCTTTTTTTAATGCCATTCAATTTCACGATCTTCCTCCTTACTTTTTATCGATACGAAATTTACTGAAAGGTTTATACCTGTAAATAACTTGCGAAAATATTTCAAAGTCGCCGGCGACTGTCCGCCCAGTACGCAAATCGCGGCCCCATCGTAACCCCAACAGGCGGCCAGCAATTGGGGAATGTATGACGGGGTTATTTCCAAAACTGCGCTCGGTAGGAGTTTATTCCCTATAAATAACCTTGAAGGAGGCGTGAGCGGTTCTTCAAGGAACACAATGATTAGATCACTTTTATTTTCAGGACGATGTTTAATGGCCTCGGTTGCAAATTGCCTTAAAAAAGGAATACTTAATGGTGGCACCTTGACGATTTCTTGCCATTTTTTACCGTTGAAATAATGTTCGGGTTGCGCCTTTTCGGCTATGTAGGCGGTAGCGCACGCGCCACTCACGGCCCGGCAAACAATCATCGCGCTATGTTCCAAGCTATAATCACGCTTTAACAATATTCGGCCATCTCTGGCTTTGTCTACGGGCATTTCTAGTTGAGGTAGTGATTTTTGCGCGTTAAGCGAAATTAAACTTAATGCGACGGAAAGCAACCCGGATGCGCCCAGTGTGTGTCCAAAATAATAATGGGGTGTGGAAAGTGGAATATCTCTGTCAAAATGGGCCTGTAGGGATTGCAACTCGATATTATCAATTTCCGCCGGCCCGGTGCCTTGTCCCAAGAGAAAATCCGGTTTTTCCCGTTGCCACGGTTGCAATAACTTAGTTAAACGCTTACTCTCTCCTATATCACAACCAAGTAAAGGCCCATAAAGTTTATATTTACAGTTATTATCATTATTATTGACTAAATGTAATGCAACGGCCGCTTCACCAAGTAAAATATTACCATAAACTGAATTCCAAGGCGGGGCGACGTTATTACAAAGAATCCGCAACGAGTCAAAATTATTACAATTGGAGGTGGAAAGAATATCAACGGCAAGCACAATGACTTCATGGGCACCGGCACGAATCATTTGGGTGCCCAAAAAAAGTGCTTGCATTCCAGATGCACAAGAACCGCTGACAAGCGGTAGGCAGTTTTTCTCCCATCGAGTCCCGGCAAAAAGCGTTGAAATATCAAAGGCTTTTTTCCAGTCCTCTTTTTCAAAGCCATCAATGCCGCCATTACAAGTGCCTACAATGAGCGGTGTCTCAGAGGCAATGATTTTATTTGCCAAACAGTCTTCTAACGCCGCATGTGCCAGCGCCCGCCACCGCTTGGCACCTTTTAAGTCAGGAGCGATTCCTCTTGCTGGCCGGCATAATTGGCTATCAGCACAAGCCTCTGTCTCCCAAGGCAAGGCTGAAGGCTCAAGAATAACATCTCCTTCCAAGAGTTGGGCAATATTACCTTGGGCGGAAGAGAGTCCTATTTCCGAAATGGCTATATTAATCGGGTGCATGGTGAGTTAACAAATCGCAGGTGCTTTAAGCGAAAAAAATCATACGCCGGTTAATTAGTCAATGCAAATTTTTATGGGCAGTGAAAAATGAAAAATGAAAAATGAAAAAAGGGATTTGCAAAATTCTAATAAGGTAATTGGTAATTGGTAATTGGTAATTGGTAATTGGCAATTGGTAATTGGCAATTGGTAATTGGTAATCGCCTTATGAGTTGGTAATTAATGCTTGTTGATTTCACCCATTGCCCATTACCCAATTTTAAGTTTGCTATTTTGTTTTTGTGGAGTATAATAAGCGCAGTTATTCATTGGTGTGCCAGTGTAGGCCATTTTAAATTAAACGCCAAACCGACTCGCACGATGATGCCAGTGTAGGCCTTTTTAAATTAAACGCCAACGCGACTCACACGATGATGCCAATGTAGGCCTTTTTAAATTAAACGCCAACGCGACTCACACGATGATGCCAATGTAGGCCTTTATAAGTTAAACGCCAACGCGACTCACACGAGGATGCCAGTGTAGGCCATTTTAAATTAAACGCCAACGCGACTCACACGATGATGCCAGTGTAGGCCATTTTAAATTAAACGCCAACGCGGCTCACACGATACCAACGTAGGGCAGTTGTAAATTGTTACATTTTTTGTATGTAATTTACTACTCTCGCCGGTAAAGTAAATCACCCCGATGTTTGAAGGTTAGTCATGCGGGTTTTCAAGCGATTTTGGGTGTTTTTAGATAGAACATTGCGAATGAATGAAAACCGCATGAAGTGGGGGCGTGAGTCGTTTCTGGGCGATTGAAACAAGCAAGCTTGATGCCTTACAATCTCAAAAATCGTTGTGTGAGTCGTTTCTGGGCGATTGAAACAATTGTAATCTAGTTGGAAAGAATAAATAGTTTAGGATAGGTGTGAGTCGTTTCTGGGCGATTGAAACATCGCTATCGTAAATTGGTTTAGTTGATTTCCATAAGTGTGAGTCGTTTCTGGGCGATTGAAACTCAGCATTATTACTGACAACGAATGACGTGGATAAACGAATTAATAACTAACTAACTGAGTACAACCAATTACGCGGATAAACGAATTAATAACTAACTAACTGAGTACAACCAATTACGCGGATAAACGAATAAAATAACTAATGAATAGGGCCACCCTTTTCTATTGGAAAGGCCAATTCGTTTCTCCCCGCTTGTGTCGTTGTACTTCCGTAATTATCTATCGCTGTACTTCCGTAATTCGCTGTATTTAGATAGGTGGTAAGGATTACTTACCTAAATACGGGATTTGTAAGAAGCCATGCCGGTTTGCGAGCCAAGCGTGTGTGTCCACGCATTTTTATCTGTAATAAAGAACTTGGTTTTTTTTAAGACGGCCATCACTTAATTTTAAAGTATCCACGTCGGCAAAAGTTTCGCTCCGCGAAACTTTTGCCGACGTAAGTAGTTTATGGCCCTCAAAATCGATAGTCCAAATAACCCTCTAATTTTTAGGTTAATAAAAGGCCCGCGTGTCTACTACTTTGCCAAACTAAAGTTTGGAGTCCTGCCAAACTAAAGTTTGGACGCCTAAAGTTTGCTTTACTTATTAATGAAGTATGGACGAATGAACGAAACAACTCAAGTGGGTTTCGCGGGTACGTGTTAGGCGATAAATCGCCTACTACAAACGTGTTAGGCGATAAATCGCCTACTACAAACGTGTTAGGCGGCGAGGCCGCCAATTGCCATCGGCAATACGCGGATAGGGATAGGCTTCATTATTAAGATAAATCCAAGCCCGGATGGTTTTACCGTCTTCCAAAATAACGGGAGTGAGTTCTCGGTGATAGTACTGAGGATGGCCTTCTAACCTATCGAGTTTTTTCAGGAGAAGATCATTGACTTCGTAGACTTCACCAACGGCTTGCCCTTGCCCACGCATGGCAAACGGGTAAGAAGGGCCAGCATAAAGGTCAATTTGCGGCGCAACGGCGGGATAGCCTTTGGCACCTTGCAATAAATCATGGTTGCCGTAGCCGCTTTTTAGTGTGCCATAGACAAAAACTTTGTGCATAGCTTTTAAAGTGAAAGGTGAAAAGAGCGAGGAAAAATGGGAAAGGGGAAAGGTGATAGGCGTAAGAACCGCCTTGGAGTTTGGATTAAAAAAAACATTAGTATCAATACTTTGCACGGCTAAAAACTGAAACGAAGTCATTCGCTGTGCGAGATCACTAAAAACGCCTCGAAGGGTGTTTTTGGAAGTTTCCTTTTTTTACCCCTTCACCTTTATCCTTTCCCCTTACCCCGTTGCCCTAAATGTATTTAACTTCTAGGATTTCATACTCTTTCTTGCCGCCGGGCGCTTGTACAACCGCCACGTCGCCTTCTTCTTTGCCTATTAGGGCGCGAGCAATGGGAGAGCTTATCGAAATCAAGTGGGCTTTGATGTCGGCTTCGTCATCACCAACGATTTGATAAGTGATTTCTTGTTCAGTTTCAACATTCATCAACTCCACGGTGGTACCGAAAACAACTTTGCCTTTGGCATTGAGTTTGGTGACATCAATAATTTGTGCATTAGCAAGTTTGCCATCTACTTCAATAATGCGCCCTTCAATAAAACTTTGTTGCTCACGCGCCGCATGATATTCGGCATTTTCCTTTAAGTCACCCAGCGCACGCGCTTCGGCAATGGCTTGGATAACGTTGGGCCGATCCTCCGTTTTCAATTTATGTACTTCATCACGCAACTTTTGTGCGCCCCGGGTTGTCATGGGTGATTTATTCATACCGTTGTTATACCGATTCATTTAGGTTAACAAAAGTTAACAATAGCACTCCTAAGAGTGGGTGAATCTACCACTCCGCAGTAGAAAATGAGAGATAGCCGCTTTATACAATCTGAATTCGCTTGAGGAAACGCTTGCCTGATAAATTGTAAGTCGACGGTTTTGCCCGTACTCCAAAAGAGTACTGAACCAGATACCTGCCATTTTATAAAATATAAAATTATAAAAAAAACTCTCCTCAAAGTCAATCATTTTGGAAAGCACCTGCCGAAGAATTGGTATCTGGGTGAAGGTTTGTTTATAAATTGGGTACTATGCTTGAACCTTGCAATTCTTGGTGTAAATCCTGTAAACGATTAACATCGGTTGCATTTAGACTCTTGAGTGCCAGCACTGTCGCTCTTGCACCTGCTATTGTCGTCGTGTAACTCACTTTATGCTGTAACGCGGTGCGGCGAATGGCAAAAGAATCCGCTATCGCTTGTTTACCTTCCGTGGTATTGACGATAAAGCTGATTTCATCGTTTTTTATTCTATCAACGATGTTGGGCCTACTTTCGGTGACTTTGTTGACGATAGTGCAGCCAATTCCGGCTTGTTGGATTACCAGTGCCGTCCCGTCCGTTGCCACTAATTCAAAGCCCAAAGCAGCGAGTTCTTTAGCAACATCAGCCGCGGCGAGTTTGTCGGCCTCGCGCACACTCAAAAAGGCTAAACCACCGCGTGGCAAATCACTGCCCGCCGCCAGTTGTGATTTGGCAAAGGCTTCACCAAAGCTACGGCCTACTCCCATGACTTCGCCGGTTGATTTCATTTCTGGACTGAGTAATGGATCAACACCGGCGAATTTGGCAAAGGGAAAGACAGCTTCTTTGACAGAATAATAACTGGGAACACATTCTTGAGTGACGCCTTGTGCCGCTAAACTGCGTCCAACCATGCAGCGAGCAGCAATCCGCGCTAAAGACAAGCCAGTGGCTTTGGAGACAAAGGGCACAGTGCGCGAGGCACGAGGATTGACTTCTAAAACGTAAATGGTTTGGTTTTGGATGGCAAACTGGGCATTGGCTAATCCTATCACATTTAAGGCTTTTGCCAAACGGCTCATTTGCTCGCGCAACTGATCTTGTATCATAGCGGATAAGCCATAAGGCGGTAAAGAGCAGGCCGAATCGCCAGAATGCACCCCTGCCTGTTCAATATGTTCCATAATGCCACCAATCAAGACGCGCTCGCCGTCACACACGGCATCCACATCCACTTCTATCGCCTCTTCCAAAAAATGGTCTAATAAAACCGGTGAATCGTTGGAGACAGCCACCGCTTCGCGCATATAGCTTTTTAATTCGTTTTTGTTATAGACGATTTCCATAGCGCGTCCGCCCAACACATAAGAAGGCCTCACGACGAGCGGATAGCCAATTTCGTCAGCCAGAACAAGGGCCTGTTTATCGGTGCGCGCCGTTCGGTTAGGGGGCTGGCGCAAGCCGATTTGATTGATGAGTTGTTGAAAACGTTCACGATCTTCGGCTAAGTCGATAGAATCCGGACTCGTCCCAATTATCGGCGCACCGGCGGCCTCTAAATCTCGTGCCAATTTTAACGGCGTTTGTCCACCGTATTGAACGATGACTCCTTTGGGTTTCTCTATCTCTATGATTTCTAACACATCTTCCAAGGTTAACGGTTCAAAATACAACCGGTCAGAGGTGTCATAATCAGTAGACACCGTTTCCGGGTTGCAATTAACCATAATGGTTTCATAACCGTCTTTTCGCAAAGCGAGGGCTGCTTGTACACAACAATAGTCAAATTCAATCCCTTGCCCAATGCGGTTGGGGCCGCCGCCTAATACCATAATTTTGTCGCGCTGACTAGGGCAAGCTTCGCATTCTTCCTCATAAGTGGAATACATATAAGCGGTAGTCGCGGCAAATTCAGCGGCACACGAATCGACGCGCTTAAAAACGGGGCGCACGTTGAGATGGTGGCGTAATTCTCTAATGGCTTTTTCATTGACGCCCAATAGCTGCGCTAACCGTATATCTGAAAAACCTTTACGTTTCAAAGCACGGAGCCGGTCAGCATCCATTTTCTCCAAGCAGCCAATACACAAACTGGTTTCTTCATCAACCAAATTAGCAATTTGGACTAAAAACCAAGGGTCAATAGAGGTGAATTTGTGGATATCTTCAATAGTCCACCCGGCCCGAAATGCGTTGGCGATATACCATAAACGTTCAGGCCCTGGCAGTTGTAATTGATGGCGTAGCACATCGTGCATCTCATCCGAAGTCATATCCAAGCTTGGATCTAAACACTCATCAAGCCCATTAACGCCCGTTTCCAAGCCACGCAACGCTTTTTGTAACGATTCCTGAAACGTGCGCCCAATCGCCATCACTTCACCGACGGATTTCATTTGTGTTGTTAATAATGGCTCCGTTTGTGGAAATTTCTCAAACGCAAACCGGGGCACTTTAGTGACAACATAATCAATGGTTGGCTCAAACGAGGCCGGCATTGCGCCCCCGGTGATTTCATTAGCCAATTCATCCAACGTATAGCCCACCGCCAACTTGGCCGCGACTTTAGCTATCGGAAAACCCGTCGCTTTAGAAGCCAGCGCCGACGAGCGCGAAACACGCGGATTCATCTCAATAATCATCATGCGCCCATCTTTGGGATTCATAGCAAACTGTACATTAGAGCCGCCGGTATCCACACCGATTTCGCGCAACACCGCTATCGATGCATTACGCATGATTTGATATTCCTTATCAGTGAGCGTTTGAATCGGCGCGACGGTAATAGAATCTCCGGTATGCACGCCCATTGAATCGAAGTTTTCAATTGAACAGACGATGATGCAATTATCTTTATGATCGCGCACCACTTCCATTTCAAACTCTTTCCAACCGAGAACGGACTCTTCAATCAACAACTCATTGATGGGCGATAAATCAAAACCGCGTTCACATATCCGGCTAAATTCCTTACGATTATAGGCAATGCCACCCCCGCTACCGCCCAACGTAAAAGAGGGCCGAATTACCAGCGGAAAGCCCATTTGAGTTTGGGCCTCAAAAGCCTCTTCCATGTTACGGGCAATAAAAGAGCGCGGCATTTCCAAGCCAATGTTACGCATCGCTTTGCGGAACTTTTCCCGATCCTCAGCCTTTTCAATCGCCTCAATCGAAGCCCCAATCATTTCCATCCCAAACTTGGCTAACACGCCCTCACGCGCCAAATCCAAGGCACAATTCAGGGCCGTTTGTCCGCCCATTGTCGGCAATAGCGCGTCAGGGCGCTCGCGTCCAATAATATGAGCAACGGTTTGCCACTGAATTGGCTCAATATACGTGGCATCGGCCATTTCGGGATCTGTCATAATGGTTGCTGGGTTAGAATTAACCAAAATGACGCGATACCCTTCCTCTTTCAACGCTTTACACGCCTGTGCGCCAGAATAATCAAATTCGCAGGCTTGCCCAATCACAATCGGGCCGGCACCAATGATTAAAATACTTTTTAAATCAGTACGTTTTGGCATTTTTAGTGATCTGTTATCAGTTATCAGTTATTAGTTATCAGTTATCTGGAGTCCAAAGCTATCATACAGACAGAAACTGTGGCTTACGAGGGACACATAAAGAGTTTAACATTTTTGCTGACGGTTTGTAGTCGTCGCTCGGTTTGTATACTCAACGTGGCCATAACTTGGATTTCCTGGTAGCTACACAGGCTATATTAATGTCGCCCCGTTGGGGCTTTTCGGTAGTCCTGGGGCGCTGCCCCAGGCTATATTAATGTCGCCCCGTTGGGGCTTTTCGGTAGTCTTGGGGCGCTCTAAAGGCTATATTAATGTCGCCCTGTTGGGGCTTTTCGGTAGTCTTGGGGCGTTCTAAAGGCTATATTAATGTCGCCCCGTTGGGGCTTTTCGGTAGTCTTGGGGCGTTCTAAAGGCTATATTAATGTCGCCCCGTTGGGGCTTTTCGGTAGTCCTGGGGCGCTGCCCCAGGCTATATTAATGTCGCCCCGTTGGGGCTTTTCATTTATCCAAGATGAAAGGATTAAAGGAGCGTAAAATTATTGGTAATTTTGCTCAGTGTCTTAACGAATTTTCGACCATAATTGCCCCCTCGTGATGGCAACATGGTTTATAGTATTCAATATCTTCATAAAACTCGATGATCAAGTTTTTGATGGTGAGTACCAAAAACCTAGAGATAAATTTCCACACATTGATCTACTGTCTGCTCCTAAAAACCTACTCAAAGTTGGCCATTAGGTGATTCGCTCTCCTCCCATGCCTGATTACTCAGTTTGTAACTGGAGTCCTGGTTGGTCCGTCCCAAC
>NBMI01000190.1 GCA_002085445.1 Candidatus Parabeggiatoa sp. nov. 2 | reverse complement strand
AAAAGCTTGGGGATAAATCCCCAAGCTAAAAGCTCAAGTCTGCTAAAGCAGACTATTCCCCGAATGTGGGTTAGTGCCCTTTAGGGTACTTTAGCTTTTAGCCTGGGGCTTTAGCCCCAGGCATCCATGGTAAAACTTGAACATCGAGTAAAATCCCAAAAATGTGACAAAGTAGAATAGTTGTTCTGTATGACTATTATACTCAATAGTCACCGGCTGCCCACCTTTGTCTAAGCTCAGCCGCCCGGCGGCTAAAATTGCGGTGCATTGTAAGGTGTTATCGGCAGTGGCAAGCGCACTATCATTGATATCAGCTTGGCCGGTGCGGTATCGGGCCGTCGCTTCGATAAAACGTTCTATACTCTGATAGCCGTAAGCATTTTGGCCGCTGAAGTTATTATCGCTAGGTAAGTATTTCATAAACTGGGGATTCGGACTAACGTAGCCGCTGCTTTCCTCGGCCACGCTGTAGCCACGGTGAGCCTGATCGACTTGCAACTCGCCCTGCTGCCCCATGTAAAAGAACCTCTGCTGAGAGTGTACATCTGATTTGGGAGCAATCCAAGATGCCGTGTGTAGAGACATGCCCAAACTGCCAGAAGCGAGATTCCGCCACTGCACGTTGAGGTTGATGGTATCTTCCATCGGGTATCCCAAGTGCGCCACAGCTACCCCGGTGGCCGCGTTAGCGGTAACGCACTCTGGTCGCGCTAGTCCCATTAGAGTCCATATCAGCCAGTCCACATGATGGCTGTTCAAGTAATAGCTAATATCCGAAGCCTGACCGGCCCATTGGTGAAAAGTTTCCAATTGGCTACGTGGCTGGCTCATATAGCTGTAGAAATAACTAAAATCCCCAAAACCCGGTGCTCGATCTCGCGCATCTGCATAGATAGGATCAAAGCGTTTATGCATTTCAGTGGCCAGCAACACACCTTGTTGTTGCGCTATGGCTAATAATCGATAGTGTTCTGTCAGGGTTTTTACAAGCGGTTTAGCCACTAGCACATGCATCCCCCGACGCATGGCGGCTTCAGCCAGTTCTGCATGGATATCGTCTGGGGTAACGATGATAACTGGTCCTTTTTTCTTGGCCATCCTTGGACACCTATTGCCAAATAGGTGAAGTTTCCATGGTAATTCACTGTCTGTTGATAGCCAAAGCTGCAACTAGACCACTGGATGGCCAGTCTCATCCGATTGGCGACAACGTTTTAGCAAGATTTGCTTTACCTTATGAAAAGGAAGCCAACGATGAATTTCCTTATCATCTAATCTAGCTTTCACATTGATCGCTGCGTTCAAATCAGCTTGCATAACCGCCCCGCACCCGGAGGCACAGTGAAATTTGTCCCCAGTACGCTTGCCGAGGCAACCACACTTTGAACACATTTGCGAAGTATATGCCGCGTTGACTTGAACAACCCTAGAACCTCTTCGGGATGCCACAATATCAATAGCTTTCGCCATCAATCCCTTAACCCAACTTAGTTGCCGTAAAAACAATTGTTTTGACTCTAGCTTGGTGCTGGTGTTTGCGCCGGTTAAGTTTTTTTCTACCCAAATTTTTTTTTATAATTCTTTTAGCCTTTTTTGGATTTTTTTGCTCAACTTTGCCCAAAACCGCCTTAATCTTATTGCGCCTTTTGTATTTTTTCTTCAGATAATCAGATTCCTTTGATAAGATTTCGCCCAAACCTTTACCATGAAATTCACCTTCAGTATCTACGAAAGCCTCTGTATAGCCTTTGTCAATACCAATTTTTTGGGAACCACACACACGATCGTCAACATTATCTATCGTATAATGAATTTCCACACCACCATCGCGCAAGATCAAACGAATACGCCCACTAATGGGGTAATTTGTGCCAATTGGTATGGCGATTCGCTTGCATTTTACTAAGCTGATGACTTTAATATAATTTTTTCCATTATGTTGAAAACACTTATAGCAGCCAGGATCCAGGACAATTTGATTAAAAGTATGGTTTTTGCCATGTTTCCAATATTTACGCATAAGGCGGCGCACATAATCATCATTAACCCAAACAGAATCATTTTTTAGTTTTTTAAATAATTCTTTACGTTTCTCATTATCATCAATATTTTTGAATATATGACGAATAACTTTTTCTTTGGCAGCTTCGCGGTTGGCTTTTATATCATCTAGCGAATCATTTAATGTCGGTTCCCAAAGACGTCTAGGTAAATTTTTTATACGTTTACCATCATGCCATCCTTGACGCACTGGACGGAATCTAGCATAAAGCCCACCAACCGAGCCATAGTTACGCCATACTTCGGTGCGAATAGATCCGCACCGTTTGGCAATTTCATTTAGCGCATCATATTTAGCTTGGTTTAGATCATCACTGTACGCAATTCGAGTTACTTTTTTAGCTTTTTTCATTTTGAACCTGCCGCGCGGATATGGGAGATGTTTAAGTTGGATTTCCGCCCGCTCCAGTTTGGTGACAATTTTCTGTTGATGGTAGTTAAAACGTTCCGGACTGTCCCACGACTGATCCCAATGTAGGTGTGATAATGTTATTAGCTTAGATTGGGCAGTGTCTGGATACATATGTTGCAGCAAAGAAATGGTCGCCACTTCTTCAATGCCAGCAGGCACGGCGTTGAGAAAACCATTGCTAAGCCCTAAAAAACCAACGATATTGAGTTTGTGCAAATCCCATAGGGCTAAGGTATTCCACGGTGAATTTAAACCATTCAAGGGCTGTAGGCCGGTATTTTCACCGTGAATGTCTAGCAATTTCGCCCCTACCACTAGCGTGTCACTGTGCAATTGTGCATGTAGCCGGTAGATATTGATAGCATTGGTTTGCACCTCAATGCTTTGTAACAGCAGAGATTTACCACCCAGCAGAGTGGCTTCAGCGATAATCGCATTGAGTGGCACCGCGACACCGCGCCAAGGGCTAATCAGTAAGGGGTGAATAAGTGAATCCAGTGGTTGCAGAAGATCATGCACGGTATCAAACAACACGTCGTCGGTAGCAACAATGACGCAATTGGCATATGTCAAAGCCTGCTCACACCAGTCTACGAGTGTATCCAGTTTGGTTGGAATTTCGCCAAGGTCAGCGTGAATGCGGGTGGCAACAAAACAAGGGTAGGTAGAGCCGCTGGGTTTCATAAAAATTGTGACAAGGAAACCCCTAAGTCTTTAGCTTAGGGTTGTAACATTTGGCAACATTTCCAGCTAATTCCTTGCGTTGTTTCTCCATTTTTAGTAGTGATGTTAAAATAACCAGTTGTTCTGACAGCTATACGTCCAAAGTATGTACCTATTTTTTTGCCAGAAGTAACAACGGCTTTTACCAAATCTCCGGTTTGAAAGCCTTTAATAACTTTTTGCTTTTTGGCGGATGTTCTTGGAAAACCATACTTGTCAACTCGGCACATTTGCCGAGTACCATGTCCCATAGCAACAATAGTTAATGGCTTCAATGTATCGGGAATGCAAACAGAAGCACCAGTTTCACCCACACATGCAGCATCTATCCAATGGTATTTTGGATAATTTTGTGAAGTGCGATTAAACTTGGTACGTGCGCCACTCCAAAACGTCACTGGCAATTTAGTCTTTTTTAAAACATTACCAATAGCATAACGTGTAGCATTGACCGCCGCAGTATCTTTTAAGGACTTTTTAGTTTGCGCTTTAACCTTTTTTAGAATTTTAGGTTTGCGCTTTAAAAAATCCTCAACAGGCCGATTACCTTTCTTTTGGTTGCATGGCACACAAGCAATAGTTAAATTAGATATACGATCACTACCGCCTTTACTTTTAGGCTGAATATGCTCAATTTCTAAAGGCACATTGGTTTTGCCACAATAAGCACATTTTTCTAGCAAATATTCACGCACTTCGTAACCAGCCAACACACCTTGCTGATATTCAATACCAGATATTTCTGGATTTTGCATTTTTTGTGTATCAAAACGGACAGTTTCAACAGCAATGCTAGTAATAGGAACTAACTTTTGTAGCCGTTTAGTCCAAGTTTCAACATTAAATACTCGTGACATTAAAGATGGCGGTAGCCAACCTAAAGTTCGGCAACGATTGTTAAATCTAGCGGGGCGATAGCGTGTTTTGCGATTACGTCTTGCACTTCTATTAGCTCGACGACTCTTTAAGTCCTGCTTAATTTGTTGGCCACGATGTTCTAAATTAGCACCAAAGACAACTTCTTGTCCTAATTCAAACTGCCCAACAACAGCAATACCAGTGGTTTTGCTACCTGGATCAAATTTTAACTCAACCGGTTGCAATTCGCCACCAACTCGATCCTTTAAGATAATGGTAAATGGGTAGCGTTTATAAACAGCCGCTCGCCCTTTTCTTAACAACTTCCGCGCTCTTGCTGGATGGCAAGGCATGAGCGGATTTTTTTCTAAATCTAAAACAAAAACACTTTGCATAATTTGTTACCTAGTTTGTTACCTAGCTTCGCTTACGCGAGTTAAAGTCACCTCGGCAATGTTATATGACGGTTGTGTACATAAGTTGCACTGGCTTTAACAACTTACCGCAGAGTTTGGGACTGGTGAAGCATCCCAAAGTGCCTATATTTTCGTCCATAACGTAGTGAGCGAACACTTAGCCTGGTCAACTGGACTTATAAAGTCTCCTCTACAAGCCACTGAGTCTTTAGCTCAGTGGTTATTGACAGTGACTTCTCAGTAGGGTGAAAACCCAAGCACAATTGCCCAGTATTAAGAGCCATTAGACGTTCTTGGTCAAGCTGAACATAGCGCCCCGCCAACAAGATAAAATGCGGATATTTGTCTATATCTTGAAAACCATCGGTAGCAAAGCGGGCTTTGGGAATTTTCAAAGTTGCTGTGGTGGCGTGCCAATCTGGTAACAAACGCAGTACCAAAGGCACAGCATAAGATGGCAATTGCACTTGCAGCGAGGCAAGCAATTGCGCCAATTGCGTTTGGCCCCAAACCGGTTTAGGCACCACTGAAGCCATCCCGGCTTTACCAACCGCCCCCGGAATCGTTATCCCATATACTATGACTTCACGCACTAAATCGGTGTTTTGGATAGCGGTTTCTACTTCGGTAGCAGAAATATTCTCTCCTTTCCAACGAAAATTATCCCCACTGCGTTCCACGAAGCTAAAAAATCCTGAAGCATCACGGCGCAAAATATCCCCGGACTTCCACCACAAATCATCCGGTTCGAGCAAGCCGGGCCAAAGTTTTTCCACGTCCATGGCCGGGTTCAGATAGCCCCGGTAACGCCCACCCGATACACGCAACAAAGCTTGTCCTGCTACTCCCACTGGTACTGGTTTACCAGCTTCATCTACCAACAGCACATCCGCCGCATCTGGATGCAGGGGCGGAATATATCCACAGTAGCCATGCACATCGAACCAATTAGTCAACGCCGCCGCCGGCATTTCTGTCGCACCGAAGTGTTCCACCACATGGCTGATGCCAAAACGCTGTATCACTGCTGGCCACAGTTCAGCAGACAGACCATTGCCGAAAATCACTTGCAGTGGGTTGTCAGCGTCGTCCGCTTGCGCTGGAGTGTTCATAAGATAGGACCATAACTCACCAACATATACAGTACTATTACAATGGTAGCGACGAATATCGGCGATAAAGCTATGCACTGAAAAACGCTCGCGTACCACTGCGCAACCCCCGGCTTCCACACAACTAGCAAACGCCACTGCCAAACCGTTGCCATGACACAGCGGTAGTGGAATATAACAGCGTGTTTTTGCGTTGAAATTATTGCGTAGAGCCCAAGCAATCCCAGCCCCAATCAGGCGTCGGTGGCTAAATAGGGCAGGCTTGCTTGGGCCACTGGTACCACTCGTAAAAATAATCACTACTGGATCGTCCAACTTTACGGAGCGGCGTTTTTCAGTACAAATCCGTCCGGGCCAAGGTTGCGCCACTAACGCATTGGGGGATTGTACCGCCAGCCCCTCAATTGCTAGTCCCACCATAAATTTGAGTTGGGCATGCTCGGCCAAAAGTGCCAGACGTTGTGCGGGTTCGTGGGTATTGAACAATACCGCCGGAATCCCAGCTTTAGCCAAACCCAATACCGTGGCCAAAAACACCGCGCCGTTGTTTTGGCACACGCCGATGCTTGCCGCATCGGTGTGTCTGGCCCAAGCTGCGATTTTGTCGGCGGCCTGATCCAAGTCGCGGTAGCTCCAAACTCTATCCTGTCCGACTTCCTGCACTAACACATATTCGCCGCGTTGATCCGCGATCTGCTCAAAACGATCAGCCCAATTTTCTATGCCGTCATCTAGCAAGTGCTGCCAGCGTTGTTGTTCGCGGGCTTGCATCGCGGCATAACGAGAGGCGAAGTCGTGGCTTTTGGATTGAAGTATAGACATGGTTAAACTGATGGTTCGTTCATTTTAAAACGCGTTTTAAAATTTAAAAAGTGGATAGCATTTTGTTGCTATAATTTTAGTACAACTCCTAAATCAACGATTTTTTAAATTGTACAATAAAAACTATCCCAAAAAAGTTTTTTAATCCAAGTAAGATAGTGCTTTTATCCGCTCCTAAAAACTTACCTAAACTTACCCATAAGAGAGATAAGTCATTGAAGTCACGTTGGCCGAGCAGATTTGCCTAACGATTCGTGTGATGGGAATCTCGCCAATCAAGATTCGAGAGAGGGTTGCCCCCCAGTCCCAACCAAAGGCCCCTGCGTTTGGCTGTCATTCCGCCGCCCGATTCCGTGCGACATGCACCACTGATTTAAGTTTTCTGGACTAAACAAAGCCAGAATGACCAGACATGCTTCCTTCGATTCCTCGCGGGTAGAGAGAAGGTGACCTGTTCACCCTTATTATTTGGAATAAGAACTTCTTCCAGACAACTAGGCGGTGCGCGTTCAGAAAAACGACATATCCGCCGCGCTATAACCAAAGCAGCGGAATGATGGCCTGTCAACCCGTATCGAGACGCAAACTTGACTCGACCGATTACTTTCGTTCCCGCTGGATTGACTTGATAAACTCTTACACCAAAACGATAAGCTCTGGATTCTATAAATGACCTAAATTTGCTGTAGACAAAAGAGCTCAACATCCTTTTATAACGGTTTGAACCATTTTCCTTCAATACACCCTTTTTTTTGAAAAATATAACTCTTCGATAACGATTGGTTTTAACGTTTTTTCGCTGCGAGAAACAATAACTTTAACAGCTTCTCCAATAATGGCTTCTGTTTGAGCTTTAGACTTAGCTTTTCGGGTGTGTCTGTGCTACTATCGATAACAAAGTCTTGCCGCTCAAACTTCAAGGTTTCTTTTGGGGGCCATGTTTTCAAATTGATTGGATCAGTTTTTTAAAATGTGCTTTCACAAAAAACCAAGCTTTTATCAAACTGGCGGTTGGGGGCCAGGTTGTGAAATTGATTCATTTGATTTGATTTCAGGCCTTTTTAAGAAACTTAAGTAGGACAAGTAGGACACCCACATTTTCAAAACCCTAGTCCAAGCTATAGACGTTCAGAAAAATCATTTCAAAAAAGCCAATAGTGAATAGGCTTGTCCGTCAATAAAATTTTAGCTAATAAAAACAAATAGTTAAATTCACAAAACCCTTATTTTCGGACAACTAAACTCTAATAAATAGATGTCATCGATAAATCTTGGACTCCAGACAAATAAACGTCCAAGATAAATCTTGGACTCCAGACGATTTAGACGTCCAAGATAAATCTTGTTGAGTCGAAATGATAGAAATTTGTCACCTCAAGAAGATTTCTCAGTTGAGTCGAAATGACAGAAAAGTGTACTGACAATCAGAATTACTGGCTAAATATTCATCTTCAAAGTAGTTATGTTTTTTCAAATAGGTTTCTTTATCAATTGTAATGATTTCTTCATAAAAATCTTGGAAAAGGCAAGTTTTTTTGAACTTTTTTTAGCAGATACTCCACACGGTCAACTTTTCGGTTTTTTTGCAACCAGCTTGCCCGGGGTATGGCCCACAAACCTTCTCTCGCATGTAGGGACAATCCCTTGTGATTGCCCTCTTTAGTTTGTCGGGACTCTCGAAAATCCGTTGAGTCGAAATGATAGAAATTTGTCACCTCAAGAAGATTTCTCAGTTGAGTCGAAATGACAGAAAAGTGTACTGACAATCAGAATTACTGGCTAAATATTCACAGTTATTGCCAGTCTTCAAAGTAATTATGTTTTTTCAAATAGGTTTCTTTATCAATTGTAATGATTTCTTCATAAAAATCTTGGTATCTTTCTAATCCAAAATGAATATCGCCTTTCTTTTCAAGATGTTCATGAATTTTTCCTTTACTATTGTCAGACGTTCTATATATAACAATCAAAATGACTTGATATTTCTTAAAAAACTCATCTAATGAAATCTTATAATCAAGCAATAATTTGATAATAATCATCCAACTTTCTGAGGCTTTTTGTTTTAATGCCGGTTTTTGATTTTTATTGAGTTGTCTTCTCGTACTATTTTTGAATTCCATCAAATAGAGGCTGTTATCTTTGCAAACCAATAAATCACAGCCTTTTAATTCTTTTTCCTTAAATAGAGTTTTAATAACTTTTCCATCAAAGTTAATATACCTTTTCTGGCTGTGAAAAAAACTGATTGGCTTGTTCTCATCTGAATCATCGAGACTGATATGGCTCAACGTGTCAAAATAACCTTTTTTAATAAAATCTCTGGTTATACTCAACGTGGCCATAACTTGGATTTCCTGGGGCGCTGCCCCAGGCTATATTAATATCGCCCCGTTGGGGCTAGAAGGTAGTTACTTAAGTTATTTTTGTTTCTGTTTTAGTCCAGTTTGTTCCCTTCTTGAGTATATTTTATTCAGCATCTTATAGCTCCTCTAAACGAGTGATCGGTTCAGCTAATTTGTTATAAATCCGTTCTAAATTATTGCTGACTTCTTCGATAATTGAAGCTTCATTAACCTTATTTGCTAAATAAAAGTTTGTGTTTATATTCTCTTTTTTTGAATATAACTCTAATGCTTCTATCATATAAGGGCTATGTGAATTAACCAAGACTTTTATACCCTCTGTCACCATCGAGCAAATCATTTTCGCATATTCAAGTTGCCACGAGGGATGTAAATGAACTTCAGGTTCATCAAAGATTAACGTACTGCCATTTTTAAGGGTACCATTTTGAATGAGTATTTGAAGAAAACCAAACATTTTAATCCCATTTGCGGTTTGGTACATGTCTAATTTCGTTTTTAAACCGTCTTTTTTATAAAAGATATTGTCTGCCAGTGAATCATAATAAACTTCACCTTTGATTAATTTCTTAATCAGTTGAAAATTGTCATTATGACGAGTTAATTTTGAGGGTTGAGAGATTCTTAAAATCAAATCGCCAACTTCATTTGGTAACGAAAAATTTAATTGATACTGTTGCGATAAAACCATCGTATTTTTAAGATAGTTAAATTTTGATAAGAAATCTGGACTGTCTATAAAGATTGGAAAGTGAGTTATTTCATCTTCTATCGAGAATTCTATATTATTGGCTTTTTCAGGGCTGGTTTTTAACAGAGCGTTTCTGATTTCAGAAAAGAGTATTTTCCCAACGGTGCTTTTACCCGTATCATTTTCACCAGCGATCACGGTTAAACCTTCAAATTGAATATCTGCACTTTTAATTATAAGAAAATCTTTTATCTTGAGTCTCATCTTAATTTTTCTCTGGCACACAAACGATGCCGTTGTTGTTACAGAAATACCCGTTAGGCTAGATACTAATGAAAAATGAAAATGACTATATTTTCTGGTTGTAACTGTTGAAATGTATAACTTGTTGAATTTTATTGATTATATCAATACCATACTTGTTAACATTCAACCCCTACGGGGAGAATAATAATTAATGATTAATAATTAATGATTAATTGTTAATTCCCCCTACGGGTTGGCGCGTCGGGGCACATTTTCCACAGGTTTTCCTTAAGGCTATTATCTCGCGTAGCGAGTTACTGCGTTTCACATTCAACCCCTACGGGGTTGGCGCGTTTTATGATTTACCACAGGTTGCACCTGTGGCTATTCATATTCAACCCCTACGGGGTTGGTTGCGAGATTGATAGCGTCTGCGGTGTATGCCAACTAACACTGGAGGACTCATTGTCGATTTACCATGCGGATGTCATTGCATTAGTATGACACGAAAAAATGAAAAGGCAATATTAATTAATCCGCATCGATTAAGAAATGGCTTATATTCACATTCTGCATAAAGCGAGTGCTGGGTGACGCAAACGCTTTTGTCACCTCAATAAGATTTCTCAGTTGAGTCGAAATGACAGAAAAACTTAAGGAAGACGGTGCTTAGGCTAAGCAAGCGTCGGGAGCGTTCTACGCACAGTTCATAACCGTGACTTTAATTTCAAACGTCAACTGCTAAGTATGACGGGTAAAAATTTAAGTTCTTTGACTGGTGTAAAGTTTTTTTGTAAGCATTTTTTCGTCAGGCGAGACACTATACAAACTAATGAAAAATGAAAAATGAAAAATGAAAAATGGGTAATGGCGAGTGGTAATCGGTAATCGGTAATGGGTAATGGTAAATTAGCGGTTATCGGTTATTAATTATCAATGACTAATTACTAATTGATAAATCAAATTACCTATTACCAATTACCCATTTCCAATTATGGATATGGCGGTATTTGGTAGATGATTGGTTTTTCGTTGCTGCTGTACATGATGGCTTTAGTCTACGCCGTCGCCATTGATATCGGGGAGGTTATTGAGTTTCCGGCAGCCGGTTGAGGTGTTGCTGATTTCACCGGCAAGTTTGGAGTCCTGCCAAACTAAAGTTTGGACTCCGGAGTCTGGCGCTAAAACCACACTAAAATTGTTAGTATTAGTTAGCGATATAGGGCCAGACTTTAATTTGAAAGCTTCTAAAGTCTTTTATGGCCCCCAAATAAGGTTGTTCAAATAGTCTCAATACCACCAACCATTTTTATAACGTTTTTCTCAGAAAAACTTTAGCCTAAAAAAGACTTTTTGACCGGTCAAAAACGTAGTTAATGATGTCGATAAGGGCGTCTTCGCTGCCGGTAACTGTGAGGGTGCCGTTTAAGTCTAGTACTCTGTCAATGTTCTATTGACGGGTAACTTGGCACGGCCATTAATTCTCTGGCACGGCCATTAGTTAGTTTGGACGACTGCCAAACTAAAGTTTGGACGACTGTTGGCCGACTCTTGCCAAACTAAAGTTTGGACGACTGCCAAACTAAAGTTTGGACGACTGCTAAAGTTTGGTGAGCGATATAGGTCATCATCATTTCTTGCGTTCTGCTTTAAATTGTGATAGCGGTTTTTTTAAGGTTCTTTTAGGTACGGCCTGAGGCTGGCGAGCGATGACTGTGAGAAAGGGCAGACGATAACAGGGAATGAGGATAGGGGAAAGGAAAGCGGCGGCAGGGCCGCTTAAAGGGAGTGGGTGGCATCCCCGACAGGGCGACAGGATTAGAACTTGTGAACCTTTGGCTCAGGAGGCCAACGCTTTATCCGGGCTGAGCTACGGGTGCTGTTTGAAGAGCGCGTCTCATACCCTATTCAGATTGATTAGTCTAGTGTTTTGAAAAGATTTTGGCGGTGGATTCAAAAGGCGGTGCGTTTGCTTCATACAATCATCCAGAAAAGTTTTTATCCGTCGTCTTAATTCGTTGGCAATGGATAATGGGTAATGGGCGAGAAGTTATAGGCCCTTACAATTAGCAATTAGCAATTAGCAATTAGCAATTACCAATTAGCAATTAGCAATTACCCACTACTTTATATCGCACGGCTATACTGAAAACGATAGACGTTGGTTTATGCGTTTGATGTGATACAATTAATCTTTTTTAGTCTTTAATTTCCGAGTGTGTCGCAGTTGTCCTACTATCGAGAACAAAGTCTTGCCGCTCATGAAAATGAAAAATTGCTGTTATCAAAAAACCAAGGCTTTGTCGAACTGGCGGTTTTTTTGGGGGCCATGTTGTGAAATTTGATTAATGGCCCTTGATTGAGACAACAGTAGGACAAGTGGGACACACCCTAATTTCCTTGTCATGCTAATTATACTGAACACCGTCATCCTTAAGCTTTTTTGTCATGTCTCACCCCGCAGACTCTTCTCCGGTGTAGCTCAAGATTTCTCCGATCCTAGAAATGACAAAAACGCCGTTTGTAACGGTGCAAAGTATAATAGTCATCAATAATATTTAATTTCATCAATGAGTTATATCGCATTCCCGCTGCGGATGAGTTTATAACTCGTTATTCATTTTTCATTTTTAAACTCGATATTATTCTTATTGATAATACAAGAACATCTCTAAGAGGAAACCAGAGTGAGTCAACAAGAGACTATACCTATTAAGAATTTGGCCCTCGGCATCGGGACTGGATTTGGGGTCGTTGCAGTATTTATTTTCACCGTGCTACTGATAACTAAATTGGGGCTTGAGGATCACTATGACGAATCAGAAGAGCAGATTCAGGAGCGGATAAAACCGGTTGGTCAAGTCCAGGTTGAGGGGGAAGAGGCGGTAGTTACTGCCCCGGTTAAACCGGTTGTGGCCCCCACAGCTACCCCAAAGTCGGGTAAAGAAATTTACGAGGCAACGTGCAAGCAATGCCATGAGACCGGTATCGCCGGTGCGCCCAAATACGGTGACAAGGCCAGTTGGGCCGAGCGGGTTGCCAAAGGCGAAGCCACACTTATCCAAAATGCCCTCAATGGCCTTAACGTCATGCCACCACGAGGCGGTGATCCTGACATCAGCGATGAGGAAGTGAAAGGGGCCGTGCAGTATATGCTTCAGGCCGTTGGTGTGGCTCCTCCCCCAACACCACCTAAAACCGTATCGCCGGTCGTAGCAAAGCCCACCGTTGATGGTAAGCAAGTCTACAACAGCGCCTGTGTCTTATGTCATGCCGAAGGTATTATTGGGGCCCCGAAACTGGGCGATCAAGACAGTTGGGCACCCCGCGTCGCAAAGGGCATGGACACTTTAGTCACACATGCTTTAAATGGATTTAAGGGCGAAACCGGGGTAATGCCAGCAAAAGGCGGGCAAACACAATTGTCAGATGAGGAAGTGAAAGGGGCCGTGCAGTATATGCTTCAGGCCGTTGGTGCCGGTTCTTTGGCAACGCCACCTGAAACCGCACCTGCCGAAAAACCCCCGGTCGTGGAAAAGCCCACCGTTGATGGTAAGCAAGTCTACAATAGCACTTGTGCCTTGTGTCATGCCAAGGGTATTGTTGGGGCCCCGAAACTGGGCGATCAAGATAGTTGGGCACCCCGCGTCGCAAAGGGCATGGACACCTTACTCACACATGCTTTAAATGGATTTAAAGGCGAAACGGGAGTCATGCCACCAAAAGGTGGGAAAATGGAATTGACCGGTGAGGCAGTTAAAGCCGCTATAGACTACATGGTTTCTCAAGTACCGGCCGTGGTTGCGGATACCTCCGCCAGTGAAGAGGTGGCCCCGACACCCGATTCGTCGCCAGCGCCCTCAAAACCAGACACTGCGCCGGCCGAAGAAACCGTTGTAGCGGATACCTCCGGTGAAGAGGTGGCCCCGACACCCGATTCGTCATCGACACCCTCAAAACCAGAAACAGTGCCTACCGAAGCCCCCGTAGTGGCGAAAGATACTACGCCAACGACTGAACCCGAACCAACGGCCGAACCTGAATCCACGGTCCTTGATTTGGCACGAGGTGAAGAAGTTTACAATAGCGTTTGTTACCTCTGTCATGCAACGGGTGTTGCAGAGGCACCCATACTTGGAAATAAAGACAATTGGGCTCCCCGTCTTAAAAAAGGCATGGATGCCCTATTCACAAGTGCTTTGCAAGGCTTAGGAGCCATGCCACCAAAAGGTGGGCAAATGGGATCGGCCGATGAGGATGTCAAATCCGCAGTCGCCTACATGGTGGATGCCGTTAAGGGCGATGATGAGGAAGCCGCCACGGAGCCAACCACCGCCACTCCTGTGGAGGACTCCAGCGATGAAAGTGCCACAACGCCCTCAATGCCTAAGAGTGCAGAGACTGTGGCACCGCCCACTTCCGCACCGAGTGCCAAACCAGAAGATACCAAAACCTATCACACGGTACTACGGGGCGAAAGCTTGTATGGCATTGCTGCACACTACAGGCAAAATTTCAGTGACGTGGCCGCTTGGAATAATATCAAATCACCTTACAATTTGACTATTGGACAACGTTTGGTGGTTTCTGCTCCAAGCGGAGCATCCCCGACGAGCGAACCACAAGCCGCCACCCCTCCAGCGGCCGATGGAGATCGAAACTACCATCTGGTGCAACCGGGTAACACCTTATATAGTATTGCCAGAGATTACGGTGTCACGGTTTCTGATATGATGCAATGGAATGATTTACAACCGCCTTATGGGTTGTCAGTGGGACAAAAATTGTGGGTGAGTCCGTCCAAGGTAGGACAGTAATCATTCAAAAAATCCGATGTCTTTAAGACATCGGATTTTTAGCACTATACCTTTTTCCTTGTTTCTTTCTCCTTTCTCCTTCGCGGCAAAAGTTTTTTATTGAAATATTTTGCCGCGAACCCTTTCCCATTATCCCCAAGAATATGGACATTACTCCCTATCTTAAATTGATGATCGAAAAAGATGCCTCTGACATCTACTTTACCGTCGGCTCAACCGTGCGTATTAAAGCAGCCGGCAAAGTCATCAGCGTGGGCAAGACAAAACTCACCGGCGAAATGACTGAGGCGATAGCCCACAATCTTATGAATCAAGCACAGTGGGTCATTTTTGTAAAACAGCTAGAAATAGACTTTGCCATTACCTTGCCAGAAACCGGTGCGCGATTTCGTGTCAATGCTTTTAGGCAACAAGAGCAGGTATCCTTGGTGATGCGTTATGTCAAATCCAAGGCACCCACACTGGATGAATTAAAGTCACCTGTTATACTCAGAGACTTAATCATGCGTAAGCGCGGCTTGCTTTTGATGGTTGGTGCTACCAACTCTGGCAAATCCACCACCCTCGCTGCGATGCTTAACCATCGTAATGAGCATCAAGCCGGGCATATTTTAACCATTGAAGATCCAATAGAATATGTACACCCGCATAAAAAATCGCTGATTAATCAACGCGAATTGGACGTAGACACACACTCATATCTGCGTGCCCTGAGAAGCGCCATGCGTGAATCCCCCGATGTGATTCTGATTGGCGAAATTCGTGATCAAGAAACGATGGCGGCCGCATTAGAACTCTCTAACACTGGACACTTAGCCATTTCTACCCTCCATGCCAACAATGCCTATCAAGCCATGCAGCGTGTTGTGAACATGTTTTCAATTGAACAGCATCGACAACTCTTTATGGATTTATCTTTAAATATCGTTGGCATTATTTCGCAACGCCTTGTGGTAAGCGTAGATAATAAACGGGCGGCAGCGGTAGAAGTGATGATAAATACTCCTTATATTGCTGACTTAATTCTAAAAGGTAAAATAGATGAGATAAAAGAAGCGATGACAGGCAGTGGGGCTGAAGGAATGCAGACATTTGACACGGCATTGTTTGATCTATATCAAAGCGGAAGGATCGTATTAGAAGAAGCATTAGCCAATGCCGACTCGCGCACTAACTTACAAGCAAAGATGACTTTTGGTGAATAGATGATTATTAGACTAATAAAAAATGAAAAATGAAAAATGAAATTTTTATTGATAAGCGACTAATTTTACAAACAATTTAATCACTTAAGTCGGTACGCATTTGGTGACGGGTTTTCGTAGTCGCAAAAGCGACTATTACCGCGAGTTTTTTGTTTACTCACTTATTCAGCTTCTTTTACCTAATCTTGAGGTGAATTTGCAAGCTCTGATTTGCTTCAGCCCCTCATATCCACGACACCGTCATGGTGTCATCCAAGCAGATGACTCTAATTATTTTATTTTATAAAATTTAAAAAGTAAAGAAGTAAAGTGTTAAAAAAGACAGACGGATAAATCTTGGGCTTTGAAAAAAGAGTCGAGCTTCGTTCGACATGACAAAAAGGCTTAAGGATGACGGTGTTCAGTCTAATTAGAGGGGCCGGGGATATTAGAGGGAGAGGGAGGGGAAATGCTAGGGGAGAGGGTTGATGGCATTGAGCAGTTGCGTAAAAAAATTGGACTCCCGCCAAACTAAAAACGACTCCTGCCTTCGTTTGGACTTTTAATTGAGTATTTTACCCGTCAAAATAATGTTGACAGACTACTAGGCTGTGTAGCGATTATCAACACTTAATAAAAACAATGAGTTACAGTGCAATTCAATTGAGTTGTCCTGTGCTTAGAATTACCAATTACCAATTACCAATTACCAACAAAAAAAA
>NBMI01000402.1 GCA_002085445.1 Candidatus Parabeggiatoa sp. nov. 2 | reverse complement strand
CTTCGTCAATTTTCGAGGGTCTTTGGTAGATTCACCCTCTCTTTTTAATTGCTATAATTAAAAAGAGTGCTATTGTTAACTTTTGTTAGCATAAATGAATCGGTTTATGTCTTGAGGTACAACATCTCCAAACGGCCCTCAACACGGCCCAAAATAATCTCAGCCAAGCGATAGCAGAACAATCAACGAATCTGGTTGAACTAGCGCAGCAATTACAAGGCTTGCGACAAACCCAAGTCGCTTGGCAAACGCGCCATGAGCAGTTAATACGCTTTAGCAGTCGCTTTGAAAATCAATTGGGCGAAATGTTGGCGTGGGCGAAAGAGATTGATGCTACCCTCGATGAAATCCATGAGGATATCAAAGCCACTCAACAAGATGTCAAAGAAACCAAAGATTTGGCCGTAGAAATTATGCAACTAATCGGCGGCTTAATGGCGCAGCAAAACTTATCATCCCTAGTTAAACCGCGTGATGAGTTTACGCAGCATAATAGCACTAGTCTTAAATTGATTCAAAAGGCGGCCTCGCAACTCAAACAATTGTCGCCGCAGAATCCGCAATACAGTCGCGTCTCTATTATGGTAGGCAGTGCCTTGTCTTCGGCCGGCGCGTTGGAGGAGGCCGAGCGGTTATTTAGCCAAGCGCTTGAAAAGGCTAATAATAACGCCGACAAGGCCTTGGCGCATTTTGACTTATTTCAGGTGCAATTGCGGCGCAAAGCTTATCCGGAAGCGTTGCAGAATCTACAAGCGGCGATAAAGATTGATCGGCAAAAGTATGCGTTGCATAATATCAATAAATATCCTATGCGCCAACTGTTAGG
This sequence comes from Candidatus Parabeggiatoa sp. nov. 2, assembly GCA_002085445.1. GTDB lineage: Bacteria > Pseudomonadota > Gammaproteobacteria > Beggiatoales > Beggiatoaceae > Parabeggiatoa. The sequence continues at coordinate 8,575 of NBMI01000402.1, read as the reverse complement.
GGCCGGTGGCATGGGCTGTGTGTTGTTGTGTCAAAACCAAGACTTATTAAGAAACCCACAACATCAAGAAGTGGCGGTGAAATGTTTTTGGGAAAGTCGCCAGGGGGCCCCAGAAGAAGTGTTTGGGGAGGCCCTGAAAATGCGTCATATCGCCAGTCATTATGTGCCTGAACCGTTAGACTATGGTTATGCGGATGAATTGAAACAGGAACGGGCCTTTTTTGTGAGCGAATATCTCGACGGTGCGATTGATGGCGAAGCGTGGTTAGAAAAATACGGCCCAATGGACTTAGAAACCGGCCTACAAGTCGGCCTCCAAATTGCTCAAGGCCTCAAAGTTGCCCATGATGCTGGCATTTATCATTTAGATTTAAAGCCAGCGAATATTTTATTAAAAACCTCCAAGGTTTCTGGGAAATTGGAGGTTTATGTGAAAATCATTGACTTTGGATTATCACAAGTTGCCACCTCTTTGCGGGAGGCCGCGGCGCGGCAAAGTAAAAGTGGTTTAACGGTGTTTGGCTTGGAGGTGTTTGGTACTTTGGATTATGCGCCGCCGGAGCAGCGTGGTTATATACATTATGGTAAGCCAAGCGCCAAAAGCGATATTTTTGCGTTTGGCAAAACCTTGTATCGTTTGCTGACGAGAGAAATTCCTGTCGAGGTGGAGCCAGAAGCCTTAGAACATGCGCCAGAGTTGTTTAAGTTACTGTATAGTTGTACTCGCGCCAATCCCGAAAAACGGCCCGAATCGGCACAAGAATTGGTGACTCGTTTGGGGGCCATTGCACGGGCTAGATATGATCAAACTGCCGCTGAACCAGATAACCAAGCATGGCAAATGGCCCGTCAACTGGACACTCCGTCGGCCTACCAAGCCTACCTAGATGGCGACACCATCAAACAATACGCCAACGAGGCCCAAAAACGGTTACAAGCCCTAGAAACGGCCGAATCTGAACGGGTGGCCGATAACCAAGTCGGCCTACCAAGCCTACTTAGAAGGCGACACCCTCAAACAATATGCTAACGAAGCCCAAAAGCAGTTACAAGCCCTAGAAACGGCCGAAGCTGAACGGGCGGCTGCCGATAAAACGGCCTGGCAAACGGCCCGTCAACGGGACACTCAGTCGGCCTACCAAGCTTACCTAGATGGCGACACCATCAAACAATATGCTAACGAGGCCCAAAAGCAGTTACAAGCCCTAGAAAATGCCGAGGCTGAACGGGCAGCGGCCGATAACAAAGCCTGGCAAACGGCCCGTCAACGGGACACTCAGTCGGCCTACCAAGCCTACTTAGATGGCGACACCATCAAACAATACGCCAACGAAGCCAAACAACAGCTACAAGCCCTAGAAAAGCTCCAAGCGGAACGGGCGGCCGATAAAAAGGCCTGGCAAATGGCCCGTCAATTGGACACTCAGTCGGGCTACCAAGCCTACTTAGAAGGCAGCACGCTCAAACAATATGCCGACGAAGCCAAACAACAGCTACAAGCCCTAGAAAATGCCGAGGCTGAACGGGCAGCCGATAACAAAGCCTGGCAAACGGCCCGTCAACAGCACACTCCGTCGGCCTATCAAGCCTACCTAGAAGGCGACACCCTCAAACAATATGCCGACGAAGCCAAACAACAGCTACAAGCCCTAGAAAAGGCCGAAGCTGAACGGGCAGCCGACAAAAATTCCTGGCAAATGGCCCGTCAACTGGACACTCCGTCGGCCTACCAAGCCTACTTAGATGGCGACACCATCAAACAATACGCCAACGAGGCCCAAAAACGGTTACAAGCCCTATAAACGGCCGAAGCAGAACGGGCGGCCGACAAAAATTCCTGGCAAACGGCCCGTCAACAAAACACTCAGTCGGCCTACCAAGCCTACTTGAATGGCAGCAGCACGCTCAAACAATACGCCAACGAAGCCCAAAAACGGTTACAAGCCCTAGAAACGGCCGAAGCGGAACGGGCGGCCGACAAAAATTCCTGGCAAATGGCCCGTCAACTGGACACTCCGTCGGCTTACCAAGCCTACCTAAATGGCGACACCCTAAAACAATATGCAGACGATGCCAAACAACAGCTACAAGCCTTAGAAAAAGCCGAGGCTGATGAACGGGCGGCCGACAGCCTGGCAAACGGCCCGTCAACAGCACACTCCGTCGGCCTACCAAGCCTACCTAGAAGGCGACACCCTCAAACAATACGCCACCGAGGCCCAAAAACGATTACAAGCCCTAGAAAATGCCGAGGCTGAACGGGCGGCCGACAGCTTGGCAAACGGCCCGTCAACAGGACACTCAGTCGGCCTACCAAGCCTACTTAAAGGGCGGTACCATCAAACAATATGTTAACGAAGCCCAAAAGCAGTTACACAGTTACAAGCTATAGAAAAGGCCGAAGCTGAACGGGCGGCCGACAGCCTGGCAAACGGCCTGTCAACAGGACACTCCGTCGGCCTACCAAGCCTACTTAGAAGGCAGAAGGCAGCACGCTCAAACAATACGCCAACGAGGCCCAAAAACGGTTACAAGCCCTCGGCCTACCAAGCCTACTTAGAAGGCGACACCCTCAAACAATATGCTAACGAAGCCCAAAAGCAGTTACAAGCCCTAGAAACGGCCGAAGCTGAACGGGCGGCGGCCGATAAAACTGCCTGGCAAACGGCCCGTCAACAGGACACTCAGTCGGCCTACCAAGCCTACTTAGATGGCAACACGCTCAAACAATACGCCAACGAGGCCCAAAAACGGTTACAAGCCCTAGAACAAGAGACTAAAAAAGGCCTACTATTTGAATTTGACTGCATTACACTCAACCGCCGCGGAGAAACAACCAACCGCAAACGCCACCAAGCCAAATACCAAACAATAGACTTAGGCAACGGTGTCACACTAGAAATGGTCCATATACCGGGCGGAACATTCCTCATGGGTTCACCCCAAAATGAGGGAGATAACAGTGAGAAGCCCCAACACCGTGTCACAATCAAACCCTTCTACATGGGCAAATACCCGGTGACGCAGAGCCAATGGCAAGCCGTCATGGGCAACAACCCATCCCGCTTTAAAGGAGAAAATCGTCCCGTAGAAACTATCTCATGGCATGAGGCCGTAGAATTCTTTCAGCGACTGTCCAAAATAACGGGCAAACAATTCCATCTGCCAAGCGAAGCCCAATGGGAATACGCTTGCCGCGCTGGCACCATGACAGCCTTTCATTTAGGCGAAACGATTACCACCGATTTCGCCAATTACAACTGCATTTATAGTGGGCAGACAACATATGTCGGCAGTTTTCCGCCCAATGCGTTTGGGCTGTACGACATGCACGGCAACGTGTGGGAATGGTGTGCTGACGTTTGGCACGACAATTACAAAGGCGCACCCACAGATGGCAGTGCTTGGGAAATAGAAAAAAAGGGTATATTGGCTAAGTTGTTTAAAGGGGGGGAGGACCGTCTGCTCCGGGGCGGTTCGTTCTACTACGACCCTTACTTCTGCCGTACTGCCAACCGTTACCGGGGCTCGTCGGGCCTCCGCCTCGACTGGTTTGGTGTTCGTGCGGCTGCGTGGCTCTAGCACTCTGCGCTCTTGCCCTCTTGCACTCTGCTCTGTGTACTTTACCCTTCATTAATTGTTAATAATTATTTTTTTTAGGTCAAAAATTCCGATTAACGATTGAGGCTTAGTACAACGAATGAGGCTTAGTACAACCAATTGCGCTAAGTACAACCAATTGCGCTGAGTACAACGAATTACGAATTACGCGGATAAACGAATTGTACTGACTACAACCAATTGTGCTGAGTACAACTAACTGCGCTGAGTACAACGAATTACGCGGATAAACGAATTGTACTGAGTACGAATTACGGGCCGATAAACGAATTGTGCTGAGTACAACTAACTGCGCTGAGTACAACTAACTGCGCTGAGTACAATCAATTGCGCTGAGTACAACGAAACGAAGTATACTCAGCACCAATTTGCGCTGAAAGTCAGATTTCTCTTAGCGACAGAAATGACAGTTTAGTTTATGGTTTAGTTAAGTATAAAATCTGGCCGTTTTTGAAAAATGTGGGCCATTGGCAAAATTAGCCCTATCATTTCTACAAGCAGGCCCACTTTAAAAACCTGTTTTGCTACCTGACCCGCGCAACGCGTTCCTACGTCGGCGTGCAGGAACGAGAAAACATACGGGTAGGCGATTACAAGCCTACTACAAACGACAATCGTTTCTATACTCAGCGTAGCTAATTGCGCGGATAAACGGATTGTGTGTGCGGAGTACAACGGATTACAGGCCGATAAACGAATTGTGTGTGCTGAGTACAACGGATTACAGGCCGATAAACGGATTACGCATGGAGTCCAAAGCTTTAGCTTTGGACGACACGAACTAAGCCTAGCTCATAGGTGTTCGGGATTTTTCTAAAAGCTTTGTATAAAGGTACGAATGGCGATGAAGGATTATTCCAAAAGCACATAAAACCAGACAATATTCAACCCCTATCGGGGTTGTAGACGTTTTTTTTCCGCACACCCCAGGTTTCACCTGGGGCTATTCAAATTCAACCCCTTCAGGGTTGGGAGCCCTCCCCGGCCCTTCCCCAGGTTTTCCTTAAGCTATTCAAATTCAACCCCTATCGGGGTTGAGGCCTAATTATTGCAACCACACGGAACAAAACTAGGGTGAAAAATGTTTTGGCAACAGATTTAACACCCCAGATGGAGTCCAAAGCTTTAGCTTTGGACGAGCGAATTGCGCTGAGTACAACGAAACGAAGTATACTCAGCACCAATTTGCGCTGAAAGTCATATTTCTCTTAGCGACAGAAATGACAGTTATGGTCTAGTGCCGGAGAGCGGAAGTTTCCATACTATCTACAGCCAACAGCATCAGCCGTTATCTCGCGTAAGCACACAAGCTGCGTTTGTCTAAAAGCTTAAGTACGTATCAGGTGGGGTGGTGAAAATCAGGTGATTTTGGCCCAAAAACTGATCCCGTTAAAATTGCCGCATTTAAAAAAATTTCTATAAAAATCGTTACTTAAATAACCATAAAAAAATTCGTTTACGTCACAATTCACAATTCGTTTACGTCACAATTTTCACCACCCCACGTATCAGGGCACTGAGTTAGTAAGTGGGGTGATGAAAAGGAGGTTCCAACGGGTTCTAAAACGTGATCCCATTTTTATTCCTTTTGAAGTTTTATTATTTTAAAAATATTTAATTATCTCGCTCCGCTCGGAACGTAGTTTCATTAATCATTAATCATTAATCATTAATCATTAATCATTTTCACCACCCCAGTTAGTAAGTTTTAACCAACCCCCGCTTTTAGCGCACCGCTCATGGCGGCGGTACGCTGCCTTCGGACGGATTTAAGGGCGTTGCCAAACTAACTCCTGCCAAACTAACGTTTAGACGACGCCCAAACGGACTCCTGCCTTGATGATTTAACGGTTCAAAAATATAACCCCCGTAAATTTTCTAATAAATAGAAATTTAAGTGAGTTAAATGAGCGTTTATTGTTAATAATTAATCAATAGCGTTATTTTTAATAAAATTAGGCAGTTTTACTCAAAAAAGCTACCCTCAGAAAGCCGCGTATTTTGGTAATAGTCTTACTAAAAATAGGGATTAATATTATAACAGGTAATACCATTAAATATTCATAAGTGCCGTCATTTTAAATAAAACTTCAAATTTGTCTGTTAAAATAATCAGTTAGAGAATAATGATTAACAATTAAAAATTTGGGCAGCCTGTCTCCCTAGTAGACGAGACAGGCCAAAAAGTTATCTATACATTGTCGGCCAATCGGCCTCTCTTTTTAAATCGTCTCTTATAATCAAGAGTTAATCAGAATAATCAACGGAAAAGCTTGGTATCATGCCATTTATTTTTTTAGCTTTACCTCAAAAAAAAACCCAAAATGGCCCCGTCATCCGATTATGGAAATCGGCCATGACAAGAAATTTAATTTTTACTGTCATTCAATGCTTGGCGAAAAAATAATAGACTCCTCTCTCCATAGCCACACTCAAGTTGGCCGAGTCCTGCCAAACTCAAAACGTCGGCAAAAGTTTCGCCGAGCGAAACGGGAGCAAAATTGGCCGACTCCGGTTTGGACGACATAAGCCGAGTCTTTTCGAGTCAAAACAATGTTGACAGACTACTAGTGCCGTAAGGCGGAAGTTTCGATACCGTCCCAACGCCAACGGCTAAAGCCGTTGTCTAAAAGCGAAAGTAGGCTAAAGCCTACTGAGCTTCTTGCAGTGCCCTTTAGGGTACTTTAGCTTTCAGGGCTGTGGGTGGTATGGATATTTCCGCCATCCTGCACTAGTTAAGTATAAAATCTGGTCGTTTTTGATAAATGTGGGCCATTGGCAAAATTAGGTCCATCATTTCTACAAGCAGGCCCACTTTTAAAAACCTGTTTTGCTACCTGACTCGCGCAACGCGTTCCTACGTCGGCGTGCGGGAACGAGAAAACCTACGGGTAGGCGATTACAAGCCTACTACAAACGACAATCGTTTCTATACTCAGCGTAGCTAATTGTGCTGAATACAACGGATTACGGGCCGATAAACGGATTGTGTGTGCGGAGTACAACCAATTGTGCTGAGTACAACGAATTACGCTGAGTACAACGAATTGCGCGGATAAACGAATTGTGTGTGCGGAGTACAACGGATTACGGGCCGATAAACGGATTGTACTGAGTACAACCAATTGTGCTGAGTACAACGAATTACGCGGATAAACGAATTGTACTGAGTACAACGAAACAGTCGCTAAAGCGACTACTACAAACTATAAATTAGAGATTAAGTCGCTAAAGCGACTACTACAAACATTTAGTACAAACACGCCAATCCGTTATACTATAGTCTATAAATATGATAACAAGAACCGAACTAAGAAATTTGGCTAAAGCGCGTCTCAAAGAATCAAAGACACTGTTTAACGCCAAACAATACGACACAGCCACTATGTGGTTATGCCGTTGAATTGGCATTAAAAGCCAGAATATGCAGAACACTAAAAGATTAAATTGTTTATAAAATAAGTCGCTTATAAATAAAATGTTCATTTTTCATTTTTCATTGAATCCATTTATCAAAAAATTTTTTCCCATAGAACGCACGATTGCCCAAGAAAAGGGCGATTTTAAATTATTTGCCCTTTTTGAACGAGAAAACGTTCCAGGGATTTGGGATGTTGTGTTAGCTGCCGACTGGTTGCCCAGCGAGGAAATGAAATCCTTGAGGTACGTTTTTGGAAAAATCCGTGCCGTCTTAGACAAATACCTCAAAGTCTCAAAAGTGGTTTTGCTAAATAGTAATGAACCCTTTGTTAAGGCACTTCAAGATTTTCTTGAGGACTATCACAACCCCAATGTTTTTTCAAATGCTGTGATACATGGTTTATCCATTAAAACAGGATATCTTATCGTTCCTCCAGAAAAAAACCATTAGCACTGGATTTCAAAGCTTCAGCTTTGGGCTTCAACTTTGGGCTTCACGTCTCAACCCCGTAGGGGTTGAATATGAATAGCCCCAGGTGAAACCTGGGGAAAGGCCGTGGAGGGGGGGTTGAATATGAATAGCCCCAGGTGAAACCTGGGGAAGGGCCGAAAAGGGCCCCAACCCCGATAGGGGTTGAATATGAATAGCTTAAGGAAAACCTGGGGAAAGGCCGTGGATGACCCCAACCCCAAAGGGGTTGAATATGAATAGCTTAAGGAAAACCTAATTAATAATTAATCATTAATCATTAATCATTAATTATTAACTCGGCCCCAACCCCAAAGGAGTTGCATAAGAATAGCCCCAAATAAAACCTCACTACCATTAAGTTAAGCAACAAAACACCTACAAAAAGTATAAATATAAGGCGCGATAGAGGGCCATACTCTCATTTGAAACCATTCAAAATACTTTATGGCCCCCAGACGGGGCCCAATAACCTTATAAAATAAATGTAATAAGCCTTCCGTACAAACGCTAATGACGCGCATTTTTTCTGGAGTCCAAAGCTTCAGCTTTGGGCTTCAGCTTTGGGCTTCAACTTTGGGCTTCAGCTTTGGACATACCGCCACAACTTAATTACCAATGCCATTAAGTTAAGAATAAATCCATACATGTAGCCGGTGTTTTGATTGCCGGCCCCAAAATATGACGATGGTGGGCAACACTACAACGTTTTTATAGATAAAAATGACGGTGTGCCGTCTAATAAAAAATAAAGTCCGTCCAAAGCTGAAGCTTTGGACTCCATAGCCCAAAGCTAAAGCTTTGGACTCCAACATCGTTGAGACAACCTATCCAAATCTTTCGCTAGGCCGATCTGTCAAGAAGTCTTTGACGAAGTACTCGATATCAAAATACCGCTCACAGAAATTTTTGTGAACTAAACTAGTATAAATCAACATTAGAACGCCAGGGACGTTGCGGAAGGGGCGTTGCCCCTGGCTTTAATAATACGCCCCTTCAGGGCTAATCTTAGTTTTACCATTAATCATTAATCATTAATCATTAATCATTAATTATTAATCCAGG
>NBMI01000018.1 GCA_002085445.1 Candidatus Parabeggiatoa sp. nov. 2 | reverse complement strand
CGCAATCACCGTTTTTAGTTTTAGCTGGCTTCAGCCTGCTTTAGCTTTTAGCCTTAGAATTTATTCTAAGGCTTTCAACTGACTTTTAGCCTTAGAATTTATTCTAAGGCTTTCAACAAAGACTGGATTAAAAAACAACCCACATCAATTGTGGGCCATGCTGACGCTTGTTCATTATCACATTTTCACTGAGAGCGTGTTTTAAAACTCGACTTAACTCATTGTTTTATAACCAATAGACTATTTTATAAGTGATTGATTCTTGGACTTTTCAAACACGCTCTAAGTATCGGCTGACCAATATTTTACACGGGCGAGAAAACCGTGATTGATTTTTTAAAAAATGCCGGTATTGCATTTTCCACTCAATGAGTGCATAATGCCCCGCGTTTTTCAGGAACCAATATGTTTTTGAAAACTCGTGCCTTTTACCGTCTGGGGGCGAGGCTATAAATAAAGTGCCGACTCGGTGTTGGCATGCATGATTATGATGGGTTTCGCGTCGCGTAACATCCTACGCTCGCCTTGGGCGGCCAAACTAACGTTTGGACGACTGTTTGGACTCCTTTCCTGGAGATTATTTATGAAAAAATACTTGTGGTTTGCTTTTGTCGTATTGGTTTATTCAAATCCAATTGTTTATGCTAGAGAGGACGCGGTAAGCGTCGTGGGCTATAGTGGAATTTGGGGAGATTGGGGAAAATGGCAATATTGCCCCAAGGGAAGCTTTGCAGCAGGTTATGCTATGAAAGTCGAAGCGCATCGAGATGGCCGTTTTGACGACAGCGCGGTTAATGGAATTAAGCTGTGTCAATAAAGCCACTGGCAAAAGAGTGGGTGTAATCACAAGCCGTGTTGGGCCTTGGGGTTCTTGGCGAGAAGGCGCTTCTTGTCAGGGAAAAACTGTCCTTTATGCGACGGCGATGAGTTTTGAGCCACATAAAAAAGATAGTGATGACACGGCAACTAATTCGGTACGTTTTAAATGTACTGATGGCAAAACCATACAGGCCTTTGGTAGTATGCCTTGGGGACGATGGAGTCAGTATCAAACCTGCCCAAACAAAAAAATTGTTGGATTAAAGTTTCGGACAGCAATCTGTGGTATCCAAACTCGTATAGAGGCTAAACAAGGAAAAGGTGATGATACGGCTCTGAACGGAGCCAATTATGCTTGCTGTGTGTATAAACAATATTAAGTACCCATGCAAAAGTTTTCCAGTATTATGGATACACTGTTTTTGTTAGGGTTATTTTAATTCGTTTATCCGCGCTTGTGTAGCTGTACTAATTCGTAATTAGCTGAACTAATTCGTTTATCCGCGTAATTAGCTGTACTAATACTCTTATCTATTTTCACTGAAAATAAACCACGTTTTTTGCAAAAGCTTGGTTTCGGATAACTTTGTTTTTATGAAAGTCTATAGAAAATAACGCCGAACTCAAGCTCGTTTTGTTTGAGGGCCATAAAATCATTTGGAGTTTTTAAAATGAAAGTATGGCCCTATATCTGTCGCGCTATTTGATTTTCTTTAATTAAGGGTTAAAAAAACTCAAGTTTGGACGACTGCCAAAGTTCGTTTTGTTTGAGGGCCATAAAATCATTTGGAACTTTTAAAATGAAAGTATGGCCCTATATCTGTATGGCCCTATATCTGTCGCGCTATTTGATTTTCTTTAATTAAGGGTTAAAAAAAACTCAAGTTTGGACGACTGCCAAACTTGGACGGCCATTAGTTAGTTTGGACGACTGTTTGGAGTCCTGCTGTAAATAATCTGGTGATAGCCTAACACACCCCGAAATATCGTCTGAAGAGGGAACTTATAAATAACTAAATCACCGAAAAATTGACAGCAGTAATTTTTTTGATAAAAGTATTGCATTCGCCAGTCGAGGAGTGCATAATGCCCCGCGTTTTTCATGAGCCAATGTGCTGAAAGAAAATTTGTGCCATTTATCGTAAGGGGGGCGAGTAAGTAAAGTACCAACTCGGTGTTGGCACGATTATGAGGGGCACCGCGAGTTCTTCTACCCATCCGACGCTTGCTAAAGGAGCTTTTCTAAATGCCTGATAAGCAATTGGATATTCTTAAAGACAACCGAACAGATTGTTATTCGGTAATGATCTCCTATTCTCTTAAAGAGTATTTGGAGTTAGTGGAGTCCGCTTATAAAAACAAAGGTGGGCTTGAAAAACAGCGTACTGCGCTAAAAACGAGTGCCGCTAAACGAATTAGAGAAAGAATGGCGAGTGATTTACAATCTGGCGCAATCTTTCCGCCGATTGTGCTAGGTCTCATATTTCCTGAACCGGATATGAACAAACTCCACGAACTTGGACACTCCGATTTCAAAACACTTATTTCAGGTTTAAGTGGATCACTCAGCATTATTGACGGTATGCAAAGAACCACGGCGATGTATGAAGTTGTCAACGCGCTTATCAAGGAGCCTGATCGATGCGAAGAGTATCTGAACAGTACACGGGTTCGGGTTGAACACTGGATTGCAAGATCAATCAATAGTCTTATTTACCGCATGTTAGTCCTGAACACGAGACAAGTACCTTGGAATTTAAGAAGACAAATTGAAGTCGTGTTTGGGCCGCTTCTTGATGAAATTAAGAAGAGTGACCTTCCTTTGAAGATATTGGAGATCGGTAATTCTCAATACCGTAAAAAAAGCGGTCAATATCAAGGGGATAAATTGGTTGAACTCTTTCTCGTCTTTGGATTAAGGAAAGAAAAAGTCCATTTGCTAGAACAATTAGCAGATGAGTTTTCGCGCTTGGATATCAAAGCAACCTCTAATACACGGTTGACAGAAATTTTCAAGGAAATACTGGACTATTTGATTACCTTGGATAGCGCTTTTGAGAGATACTCTCCTCAACAGATGGAAGGACGTTTTGAAAGGGGTAGGAATATTTTTGATAGCCAACCGGCAAGGGTAGGTTTTATAGCAGCGTGTGCCATAGAAATTATGGGAAAACCCGGTATTGAACGTCATTCTGAGGAAAAACATGCACGCCTAAAAAAGTTATCTGGGGGTATTAAATCTCTGTTAGAACGGTTGGACAAAATGGAGGAACAAGCGTTGGGGAACTTTATTGATCTGACGACTTTAAATGATGCCATTGTCAGTAAAAGAACGGGTAACGTACGGGATTATGAGCGTGTTTTTTTCCTTAAAGCGTTTGAGAGGCTGATTGAAGAAAATTTTGAGGTGCCCTCACTGAGTGCGTGTTGGAGAGCGTATTAGGGCTGGGTGGATTACGCAGCGCTAGTCGGCCCCCACCGTCACATCTAATTCGTCCGGAGTCCAAGATTTATCTTGGACGTCTATTTATTCACTATTGGCTTTTTTGAAATCATTTTTCTGAACGTCTATAGCACCCATCGGCTCCAACTAATTCATTCCTACCGCCTCGCGCTGCTTGAAAACATAAGTCAGTGTTCAACATCAGTTGAATGGTGTCCAAGATAAATCTTGGACTCCAAAATATAAGCTGAATTTTCGTAGTCGATAAAATTTACTTAGGTTTTTTAGTCATTCTCAGAGTCATCAATGGTGAAAACATATGGAAGGAATCGTCGTTAAATTTGATAAACAACGCGGATTTGGCTTTATCCGCTCGAAAACACATTCCGAAGACGTGTTTGTGCATATTCGAGAGGTTCGTGATCAACAAAATTTATCAGTGGGTCAGGAAGTTGAGTTTAATACAAAACCAACAGACAAGGGATTAGCCGCTGTGGATGTCATCCCCGGTAAAAAACAAAAATCGCCGTACTTCTGGTATGGAGTTCCTGCTATCATTCTGACGGTAGCCGCAACGATTTTCCTATTTTATCGGGACTTTAATATCATTGTTGCTTATCTTGTGTCAATCAATTTGTCTACCTTTTTGTTCTACGGTTATGACAAAATGATTGCTGGCAGATCGCTATTGAGAGTGCCCGAATGGATATTACATGGACTCTCGATGGCAGGTGGTTCCCCGGCTGGGCTTATCGCTCAGAAATTGTTTCGCCACAAGACGGTTAAAGGCTCATTCCAGTTGGTTTATTGGGCTATTGTAATCATTCAGGTGGTTATTCTGGTTCTGGTAACTTTCTATTACTAAACTCAGCGCGATTACTTGTTCGGTTTTTATTCCTTTAATATTCCAGGGGCGATGCCCCTGGCTATATTAATGTCGCCTCGTTGGGGCTTTCCACCAACCACCACCTGGGGCGTATATTAATGTCGCCTCGTTGGGGTAATAAGGGATTTTATTTTCAAGCCTAAAATAACTCTCGATTTTTCTTCTCAAAAGCTTCTGCCTTGGGAATAGCTTTCTTCTCAACGATTTTATTTTCCCAGGAAAGCTAAAATTTTATCGAATTTGTTCATTATCAGCAATTATAAGAAATCCTTTTTTATATACAATCCTTGTAGTTATTATTTGGGCGCACGAAAAAACTTGATCATCAAGTATAATGATAACATAAGACTATAGCTTTGCTCGTGACGGCGTTTCCTAGCGAAGCGAGATCACGAGGTTTAGCGGAACCTATACGAAGTTCGCTAAAGTTTGTACTCCTATCGTTTTTTTTATATGATATTTAAATCACATTGATAAACTTTAACACCACTTGGAGGAAAAGAATGCATTCTGCTAAAACAACAAATACCACCCTTGCACTCGCCATCTCGGCCGTACTTGCAACGGCTTCTAGTCAAGCCGCCTCGGTAGCGCCCAACCAGGAGGCGTTTTGGAATAGCAAATACACCTACGACGATGCTGCTCTCCTCGCAGAGTATTGGGGCAAGCCTGATCCTTGGTATGCCAAGCTCAAAATCGGTCGTCTCCTTGTGAGTGGGGAAGACGCGGCGATTCAAAAGGCTCTGCAACAGGCTCGGCAACAAGGGCAACAGGAATCGGAGGCGTTTTGGAATAGCAAATACACCTACGACGATGCTGAACTCCTCGCTGAGTATTGGGGCAAGTCAACATGGGATGCCAAGCTCAAAATCGCTCGTCTCCTTGTGAGTGGGGATGACGCGGCGATTCAAAAGGATCTGCAACAGGCCAAAGCGGAGCAACAGCAATGGAATGCCTATTCCAATAGCAAATACACCTACGACGATGCTGCTGTCCTCGCAGAGTATTGGGGCAAGTCTGAAGCTTGGGATGCCAAGCTCAAAATCGGTAGTCTCCTTGTGAGTGGGGATGAAGCGGCGATTCAAAAGGCACTGCAACAGGCTAAGCCATAAGAAGCTCGTCCAGAAAAAGAAGAGTAGTCAACCGGCGTCCAAACTTTAGTTTGGCAGGCAGTCGTCCAAACTTTAGTTTGGCAGTCGTCCAAACTTTAGTTTGGCATTCGTCCAAACTTTAGTTTGGCAGGGTGAAAAAGTGTGTCCCACTTGTTCTTTTAGAAGTTTTTAGTCTCAAGGGCCTTCAATGAAATCAAGTCAATCAATTCGCCAACATGGCCCTCAAACCGCTTTGGAAAGACACCTTGGTTTTTTTTCATTTTTTAAGGGCCTTCAATCAAATAAAATAAATTAATTTGCCAACATGGCCCTCAAACCGCTTTGGAAAGACACCTTGGTCTTATTCATTTTTCATTTTTCATTTTTCATTTCTTAACGGCCTTCAATGAAATTAAGTCAATCAATTCGCCAACATGGCCCTCAAAAACCGCTTTGGAAAGACACCTTAGTCTTTTTCATTTTTTCATTTTTCATTTTTTAAGTGCCATCAATGAAATTAAGTCAATCAATTCGCCAACATGGCCCTCAAAAACCGCTTTGGAAAGACACCTTGGTCTTATTCATTTTTCATTTTTCATTTTTCATTTCTTAACGGCCATCAATGAAATCAAGTCAATCAATTCGCCAACATGGCCCTCAAACCACTTTGGAAAGACACCTTAGTCTTTTTCATTTTTCATTATGGTAAGCCATTAATAAATGCTTACCAAATCAAATTGAAAATTGGGTCATCAACCTTACTTTTAAAACGGCAAGACAACTCAAAGTCTGTCGGATAAGTGGGACACACCCACAAGATTTATCCTATTGTCTTCATTCCAAAAGCGAAATGACAAAAGCGCAGTTTGTAACGGTGCAAAGTATAAAAAGCTCACCTCGTTCCGAACGGAGCGATATCAACCTTGGAGGTTTTGACAGTCGGATGGTCAAATTAAACTGGAAAATCGGTGTTGAGATTGAACTGGTGGCACCCAAAGGGCTTAGTAGACGTGACTTGGCTAATACCATCGCCCGGCAATACGGAGGAATCGTCCGCCCATTCTTCCACCCCCAATCTGAGCCAAGCAAAGTCCCAGATAAGCCTCTGTTTCAAAATCTCACCCTTGGTTTTGAAGTTGTCGATTCGCAAGGACTTATGATTGCCCAATGCGTTGACGACTTGACGCTTCAAGATGATTTTGACAAAACCCATCCGCCTCAACCCGGTTGGTATCGCATTGTCAGCGATGATGCTCGTCTTCTGCGCTTAGTGATGCAGCAGAGCAACCCCGCTGCACCTCTTTCTGAAGTACTCGTACCCATTGCCCACTTGTTTGGCACCGAACCTCAAGTGGGCCGTGGAGGAATGGTACGTGTAGAAGACGACACCGGCGCGTCAATTGCCATTGCCGCCCCGTTGCCCGGAGAACGTGAACGCCCCTGCGAATTGATTAGCCCTCCCATTGACACCAATCATTTTGAACGCTTGGAATCTCTGCTAACAATAGCACGCTCTTTGGGGTTTACGATACCAAGCGAAGGGGCAACCCACATACATTTTGATGCGGCTCCGTTGCAGTCCGTTCCCGTCTTGGTCAATCTCATGCGTCTATTATGGGTTTTTGGAGAAAAACTGCGACAAATGGTTGGAACAAATCCCCGTTGTCGCCGACTCGGAATATGGCCCCAAGAACTCTACGAATTTGTGCAACGGCCTGAGTTTACCGCCTTGCCGTGGGAAGAGGCGAGGGAACGTCTTGCCGAATTTGAGCTCACTAAGTATTGCGATTTCAATATAAAGAATCTCATTCACCCAACACCCGCCAAACACACCTTTGAAGTTCGCATCTTTCCCGTTTGGCTTCTTATGCAGCCTATTATAGAAGCCGCCGGACTATTTGAAGCCATCTTGCGCTGGGCAATGGACTTTAAAGAAAACACGATCACAAAAAGTGTCCCGCCAGATATAGAAACATTGTTGAATGATTTGCCCCTGTCACAAGCACTTCGCCAAATCTGGCTGGCGCGGACTTAAGCAGTGAGTTGGAGTCCAAAGCTTCAGCTTTGGCAGTGAGTTGGACTCCTGACGAAATTGCTCAAGCGTCAAATCCTCGTTCCCACTCGCCAGAGAAACGAGAATAAATCTATTTTCTCAATAGTGGAGAATATATTATGGCCGATGTATTTACTGAAGTCACTCATCAATCGTATGGGGATCGGATTAAAGAGTCTTTTGTGCTCGCCTTGGTTGGGCTTCTGTTGTTCTTGTTCTCATTTCCGCTGCTGTTTTATAACGAAGGCCGCGCCGTACACCGCGCTCAGACATTGGAGGAGGGTAAGCGGATTGTGATTCATCTGGCGGCCGATTATATGTCTCTCGACAAGGAGGGCAAACTCATTCATCTCAATGGAAAAGCCACCTGCAATGAAACCTTAACCGACGTGATGGCGGGCATTGAGGCGGCCAACGTGATAAAATTACGCCGTGTGGTAGAAATGTACCAATGGGAGGAAGAAGAAGAACATGAAACGGAAGAACAATGGAGCGGTGATACCGAGAAAAAGCTAACTTATCGCTATATCAAAAAATGGTCGGATAGGCACATTGATTCCGATTCGTTTAGATACCCCGTCAGCCATAGGAATCCCTCGGATCTGCCCATGAGCAGCGAAACTTTAGTAGCCCAACAGGTTACGTTGGGTGCGTTTACACTCTCGGATAGTCTTGTTAGGAAAATGAATAATTATCAGGATTTGCCGGTTAAAGATGAAGTACGCAAGCAAGTCTTGGAAAAACTCAGCCACCAATTAGGAGAAAGAAAAACCCATTTTTACGCGGGACGTTATTATGTGGGTAAAAACCCCGCTCAACCTGAAATCGGTGATTTGCGAATCAAATTTGAAGTGGTTTGGCCAACCACGATTAGTGTGGTCGCTAAACAAGTCGGTTCCCGTTTGACTCCTTACAGCATGGCAGTCGGGGCCGAGTCTGGGCTATTTATTGAATTCTTTCAAGCAATAGAAGGTGAGTTTGAAGGAATCGGGGGTAAGATTGAACTATTTGAATATGGCACGGTGACGGCCCTAGAAATGTTTCAACACGCGGAACAAACCAATGTCGCACTCACTTGGAAGTGGCGTCTGATAGGCTTTTTGATGATGGATATTGGCTTGACTCTGATATTTATGGTGTTTAGAACCTTGGCCGCCATCATTCCGTTTTTTGCTCGATTGGTTGGAATAGTCGTCTATATTATTTCTGTTGTGATCGCGGCGACGCTTTCCCTTGTTACGATTGGGATTGCTTGGTTATTCTATCGCCCACTGTTAAGTATCGCACTGTTTGTGATAGCAGGGATACTCTTGTATTTACTGAAGTTTTCTCGTATAAAACCCCAACAAGAGCCTACGGTGGCACAAGGACAGAATGGATCACAACCACCGGCCAATACGCCTCAACCCGCGGCCTTTCTTCAATCGCCATGGCTTCCTCAACAACATCCGGTAGCTCAATTTGCGGCCGTTCCACAATTGCCGGGGCTTCAACAACATCCGGTAGCTCAACCCACTGCTGTTCCACAATCGCCGGGGTTCCCTCAACAGCCTGTGGTGCTTCAACCCGTGGCCGTTCCACAATCGCCGGGGATACCTCAACAACCGGTGGTGGTTCAACCAGTCATGGTTGCCCAGCCGACGACCACTCCAATGATGGGGAACCCTCAACAAACTTTTATAGCGCAACCTACCGTGATGGCTCAATCGGCCCAACAACAACCAACCATCATGGCCCAACCCGTGTTTGTTCCCCAACCAGCGGCTGGGCTGCAACCCATGGTAGCTCCTCAAGCGACCAATTCAGTGACTCCCCAAATGCCTGATACCCAAGCCACTAAAGCCTTCGCGCCAAGCACTGAGGAAGAACCCTGGCTAATTCCTGAGACAGTCGTGCCACCAAAGCGTACATAGCTTGGCAGTTGAGTCCAAACTTTTGGCAGGAGTCCAAACTTTAGTTTGGCAGTTGGAGTCCAAAGCTGAAGCTTTGGCAGTTGGAATCCAAAGCTTTGGCTTTTGCGCTTGGAATCCAAAGCTTTAGCTTTGTAACTATTTTATTAAAAAAGCAATCGTCCAAAGCTGAAGCTTTGGTTCCCTGCCAAACTGACTCCTGCCAAACTAAAGTTTGGACTCCTTCCGTTTGGACTCCTGCCAAACTAAAGTTTGAACTCCAAACTAAAGTTTGGACTCCTGTCCTAACGTTTTTACTTCTTCGCTACGCTCTTCCTCATGAGAGAGGGAGCTTGTCTGGGAAGGGGAGAGGGAGACTTGTGATGGGATTATTGGCTGTTCCCCAATATAAGTCAGTAAAAAACCATTGGCCGTTATCAGAATAATGGCGACACTATGCTTTTTGGCATAAGCGTCAAACTGGGGTTTGAAGTGAGCAAAAAATTCCGCTTCATCCCATGCCGACGTAAAGAATATAGTCTGGCTATTCTCCTCCAAGCATTCAAGCCAATAAGTCATTGTCTGTTTGGCGATTTCGCAAAAACCGCTTGCAGCATCCCATCTGTCGAGTGCCATTGAGATACAGATTTTCTGACAGGCGCCGTTGATATCAATTGGAATCACATGAGCCTCAATACTCATGGCAACGTGATTGAGCTTGCTGCTGAGCAAATTGAAATGGGCTGACTCACTTTCCTTGAAAATGTCCAAGGTTTCCTGAGCCATCTTTCCAAAGATGTCGGCTAACTCAGGCGTTTGTTGCTGCATCGTTTCGAGTATCATCTTGGTACTCGTTTCTATCAATTGCTTGCGGTGTTGAGACATTTCCCACCTCTCATTTAAATTGTGGCCTCGTGATTCCAGCATCTCAATCAGACGGTGGTACCCTTCCAGATTGAGCATCGTTAGGTCTTTTTTGGTAAAGGCTTTTCTAACGGGCTCTGGCAAGACACTTCTGGGGAGTCGTTTTTCTAGCCAAACCACTTTTCTCCGATGAGAAAACCCATTATAGCCGGTATCAAGACTACTCGCCGTCTCATCATATCGAGCATCAAAAAAATAGGACGAGTCCACTTTACCTACAGCGATTTCTAAGCTATCTTCCTTGAAGGGTACAACCAAAACGAGTTCACCGATAAGCATGTTATCCCTGAACTTCCAGAGGGTATTGGAAGAGTGACGACAAAACTTATCGCCATAGTCAGAGATATAGAGGGCGGACAGTTTTTCGTATATATCACTTCTCTCACCTGAATACAAGTCACCAATGCCCGGCCATCCGAGGGCAATAAACCCCTCACTCAAAAATTGACTCATCCGGTTAATGCCGTGAGGATAAGGTCTTAAAATCCAACCATTCATTATGAATTTCCTCTTACCAAGACTGATTACCAAGGCTCACGAATTGAATTAGCATAACATAGTAAAGTATATAATTGTGAATTATGAATTGTGAATTGTGAATTATGAATTGTGAACCGAAGCTCAGCGAAGCGAATTGTGAATTGTGAATGAATAATAGAGTTGTTGCAAATTAAGCCAGTAGTGGGGCTCATGGCTTAGAGCTACTGTACGTATCAGGGCACTAAAATTATATAATATTATACAATACAACAACATATTATTTTTTAATCACAAATCTTTGTACTGGCCATTAATTTATAATTCATTGATTTTACTGGTTTCTTTCATTTCGACGTTATACTTGCCTCGTTCACAATTTGCGCTTTTGTCATTTCTTTGATCGGAGAAATCTTATACCAATGAAAGGATCGAAACACAGTCATGTCGTTTGAGCTCTACCAATGGAACTGACAAAAGCGCAATTTGTGTGCTAAGTATAATTAATTATTAACAATTAACAATTAACAATTAATTATTAATAAGGGTGAGGGGATATTTAATTTCGCAACAACCCTAATCTATGACAGCGCAAAGTTACAGATACGAGAGATAGTAATTCTATTGATAAATATTGACAAGCATACTTATCAAGAGTATGTTTTTCAACACATAAGCGAATTGCGGGAGTATCAGCCCTTTATCCCCTCGCCTAATGATCGCTTAGGGTAACATTAATGCTTGAGAGTCCATTTTTTGACTTGCAAAGGCTAACCACCTCAAGCATTTTTATGTTACTTTAAAAATAAAAAAGGTAAAGTTTTTTAGATAATGTCCAGCCAATATCAATAGTTATCAATATTTTTGGGCCGACTATACTTTATAACCAGCAGAGGTGATCATGTTTGAGTTAAAAATCTCCGATTTGAGTGATGCATTATGGTTGTCAGAGGATTGGGCGACGCATACTGTCAGTTTGCTTGATCCGGATATTGAGAACTATGATATAGAAATCCCCGTTGCCGGCAAAGATGGACAGTTGCGGCGTTACTATTTCCATGACATTTTAAGCATAGATGAGCTAGACGATCTTATTGTTCTTTTAGAAAACCCAACACTTGCCACTTCTCAACAAGTCCAAGAGATTTTGGAATTTACGGCACCGTTACAGTCTACAGATAAATTACTGGTTCATTGTCAAGCCGGCGTTTCACGATCAACAGCGGTGGCTTGCGGCGTTCTCTGTCAGCACGGATTGACGCCTGATGAGGCCGTCAACTATGTGTTCTCAATACGAGAAATAGCTTTTCCAAATGAACATGTACTGACGCTGTTTGATGATATATTGGGACTTGAGGGCAAGTTAGTGGCTGCGGGTAGTGAAGAAATTGTTGAGCCGTTTCGCCAAAACAACCTGCCATATTTGGGTCAATAAAACATTTACAAGTCTATCAGTTTTTTGGAACGGATTATCATGTTCGAATTAAAAATTTCCAATCTGAGAGATGCCATAAAGTTATCACTTAAGTGGGCGACGCATACTGTCAGTTTGCTTGATCCTGATATTGATACTGAATTCATAAAACTCCCGGTTGCCAGCAAAGAGGGAGAGTTGCGACGTTACTATTTCCATGATATGTTCCCATATCCGGTTTCTTCGAGTTTTTTTAAAAATACCAAACCAGCAACGCTCCCGCAAATCCAAGATATTTTGGAATTTACGGCACCGTTAGAGCCGACGGATAAATTACTGGTTCATTGTCATGCGGGTATTTCACGATCAACGGCAGTGGCTTGTGGCGTTCTCTGTCAGCATGGATTAACGCCCAGTGAAGCTGTCAAGTATGTGTTATCAATACGAAAACTCGCTTTTCCAAATAAACAGGTACTGACGCTGTTTGATGAGATATTGGGACTTGAGGGCAAGTTAGTGATAGCGGGTACTGAAGAGCTTACCAAGCTTGCTCGTGACAACATGCCAGATTGATTGCTATCGTATTGGAATAAAAATACTTGGGACAAATCTCCAAGGTTGAGCTTGCTTAGCGGCGCTCTGAAATTTCTTTGCTACGCGAAGCGAGATAAGTTTTAGTGCTAAAAATCCGATGTCTTTAAGACATCGGATTTTTTGACTAGAAATCAGCCTCAGAATAAATTCTGAGGCTAACAGCTAAAGTAGGCTAAAGCCTACTAATAACCCTTTAAGCCATAGTACCCTTTAGGGTACTTTAGCTATTAGACAACTGCTTTAGCTGTTGGCTTGCTGCTTTAGCTGTTGGCTTGCTGTTTTGAAATTATTTATCTGAAAAACTATAGCTTGCTAATTCAATAGTTATCCCATTTTCACCTTTTTCAAGTACGTTCCGTATATTTGGGATAAACCTCAAAAGTGCCCGGATTTTTCTTCCCACCTATAGCGCGACATGACATTTTTTAGGGCCTTATGTTCATTTGAAAACATCCAAAATATTTTATGGCCCTCAAATCCTCCAAAATAACCCTTAAAATTTAATGGGAATACGAACGAGCCAACTCACCACCTCTCTGGTGAACTCAAGAAAGAGGCAATCGTCAATTAATTGCCACTGCTTATTTTGGCTTGCTCTTCCAAAGCCGGTTTGAGAGACTCACAGTCTGCTTCCAACGGCGCCAACGGTTCTTGGGCTTTATCAACGGTACCGTCACGTCTCAACTTTAGGGCCTTATATTCATTTGAAAACATCCAAAATATTTTATGGCCCTCAAACCGTCCAAAATAACCATACAAAAAGAATGGAAAAACGAACCAACTCACCACCTCTCTGCTGAACTCAAGAAAGAGCCAATCGTCAATTGCCACTGCTTATTTTGGCTTGCTCTTCCAAAGCCTGTTTGAGAGACTCACATTCTGCTTTCATCTGCGCCAACTGTTCTTGGGCTTTATCAACAGTACCGTCACGTCCCAACTTTTCCAAGACTTTGCACAAAGTCACGACGCGACGCGCCCCCAAAATGGCACTCGCCCCTTTGAACTTGTGAGCGGCTGAATACAAAGCTTCACCATCTTGTGAGGCAACGGCTTGTTGTAATGTTGCTAAATAGGTGGGCAACTCCTGTAAATACAAATCTATGATCCAATCGAGTTTGCTCGATTGGATATTTTGGCGCATATCGTTTAATACATTGAAATCTACGGGACTCTCTTCGTCAGTTCTCAGTGAGCCGTTATCCGTTATCCGTTTTTCAGTTTCGACTGTGTTTTCAGTTTGAATAACTGAGTTTTCAGTTTCTGATTTCTGAACTCCTTTCATCCTTTCATCCAAAACGCCTAGACTCCTAGACTCTTGATTCTCCAACCATGTCTCTAATTTGTTCTCTAATTCACTGATGATGAGAGGTTTGGTCAAATAATCGTCCATGCCGGCGGCTAGACAGCGTTCACGGGTTGATGGCATGACATCGGCCGTAAAAGCGATAATGGGAACATGGCGTTTGCCTTGCAGCTTTTCACGTTCACGTATTTTGCGACTCGCCGCATAACCGTCGAGTTCAGGCATACTGCAATCCATGAAGATCAGGTCAAAATCCTGTTGCTCTGTCGCGTCAATCGCTTCCCAACCATTAGCGGCAATCTGGACGTTACAACTGAGTTGCGTCAGCGTTTCTTTAGCAACTTCTTGATTTATAACATTATCTTCCGCTAACAAGACTTGCCAGCGTGGTGACAGCATCTCAGATTCATTGTCGGAACTGTCCCCACCAACGTCATCTTCAGGACTTTCAATCGTCGTGAGCAAACACCTCAACAAGTCAGCTTGGAATATGGGCTTGTTTAAATAGCCAGCCAATTGTTTGATAACGTGCGGCTCCAAAGGATGTTGCAGAGTAGTCATCATCACTACATTGAGATTGACAAGGCGAGAATCAGCTTTAATTTCCTGCAACAAAGCCAAGCCATCCTCCAACTTTGGTATTTCAACATCAATCAACGCCAATTGAAAGGGTGCCCCTTTTACCACCGCCTCCCTTAGGCGTGCAAGGCTTGCCTTGCACGATCCAACCGCTACCACATCCATCTGCCAAGCACGGGTTTCATCGAGTAAAATTTGCCGACTGGTCGCATTATCATCGACTATCAGCATTTTGAGCAAACGTAACTTTTCAATTGTCGATGACCAATTATCAGTTTCAACTGAATCACCGGTTTGGCGAACCAAATTGTCACTCTCTGATAACTGATTACAGATCAGTGATAACTGATCACTGAACACTGATAAGTTGTCACTCTCTGAAAGCTGATGACTGATCACAGATAACTGAACAGTGATCACAGATAAGTCACTCTCTGATAGCTTATTACTGATCACAGATAACTGATCACTGATAACTGATATGTCACTCTCTGATAACTGATTACTGAACACTGATAACTGATCACTGATCTGTGATAGCTGATGACTGATCACTGATAACTGATCACTGTTCACTGATAAGGGTAGCTTAAACCAGAAGGTACTCCCTTTTCCGTACTCGCTTTTTAAATCAATTTCCCCGCCCATTTTGTACACTAATTGACGGGAAATGAATAAACCTAGCCCGGCTCCCTGATACTGAATATTGGAATTCTCAGTCCGAAAATACAATTGGAACAAATGGTTACGAACACTAGGTTCTATACCTATGCCCGTGTCTATCACTTCAAAGTGTAAAACCACCCTTGTCGAAGTTTTGCTGCTCACCGACAAACGCAACAACACTTCACCGCTACTGGTAAACTTAATGGCATTGCCCAATAAATTATTAAGAATTTGTCGCAAGCGGCTGGGATCGCCCCGCAATGTTTTAGGTAACTCTGGCGGCAATTGGCATAATATTTCTAGTCGCTTACCTTGAGCAGAAGCGGCAAATAAATTGACCATCTCCTCAACTAATTTTCGCGGCTCAAATTCAACAATGTTGAGTTCCAAGCCCTTACCGGCTTCAATCCTGGAAAAATCCAAAATATCGTTAATCACCGTCAACAACACTTGACCAGAATTTTCTATCATTCCGGCATAGTGTTGTTGTTGGCGCGTCAACGTGGTTTTTTGTAATAATTCGGTCAAGCCAAGTACCCCATTCATCGGGGTACGGATTTCGTGACTCATAGTGGCTAAAAAGAGAGTTTTGAAGCGGTTAGCAGCTTCGGCGGCCTCTTTATTTTTTTGCAATTCAATCTCTACCTGTTTGCGCTCAGTAATATCACGCAAAGAGGCAAGGGCCAATGGCTCACCTTCCCATTCAATCGATGACAATTGCAATTCACCGACATGAGAATGACCCTCTAAATCTTTAAACTTAAATTCGACAGAACGATCCACATCGAAGGGGGCACAGAAGTTTTTTCCAATCAATCCGCCGACGGGTGCTTTGTAGAGCTTTTCGGCCGCAGGATTGACAAAACGAATAAATCCTTTTTTATCACAAACAATAATGGCATCACGACTACTCTCAATGATAGAGCGAAATTTCGCCTCACTTCGTCGCAATGATTGCTTAAACTGTTTACGCGCTAAAGTGCCCCGAATACTGTCGCCTATCACTTTTAAGGCGAAAATTTCATACGGTAACCACTGACGCTCACGGTGACAGTCATCTAAGCCAATAAAGCCCCAAAACTGCCGATTAAAATGAATAGGCACTATTAAAATGGAAACAACCTGATATGAGGCCAGCAAAGAGCGAATGGGCTGTGGAAAATCCTTAACAAGCCCCGCGATAGGCTCGTCTTTCTCAAGGATGTCATACCAGCCCGGTAAATAGTGGGCGTAAGAGATATTTTTCAGCTTAATAAAGGTGTTATAAGGTTTATACCTTTTATTTACCCAAGTAAAACGCTGGTTAATAACAGACTCACCGGTGGCAGGAACCGTATAATTTTCAAACAGATAGGCACGGTCTACGGAAGTGAGATGACCTAAAATTGACAGCGCTGAGTGAATCGCTTTGTCGTCACCAGGCACGGTTAACAAAGTATGTGTGATCTGAGCGACACCATGCCAAAGGCGTTGTTGTTCTTGTAGGTATTCTTCAAACTGTTTGCGCTCGGTAATGTCCGTATTGGTACCCACCATGCGATAGGCGCGATCTTGCTCATCACGCATCGCAGTACCGTGTACAATCATCCAGCGAATATTGCCTTCTTGATCCAAAAGACGGTATTCTTCTTCAAAACGGGGAAGGCGTTTTCGTAAATAATCCCGTGAGGCCTTGCGTAAGCGAGTCACATCATCAGGATGGACGAGTGCCATCCACGCTTCCAACGGGTTGGGCAGTTCAATATCTGCAAGGCCGAGTAAGACTTTTAGGTGGGGCCCTAAATACATTTCATTGGTTTTGAGATTCCAATCCCATACGCCGGTTTTGCCGGCACGGACGGCCAACATATAGCGTTCTTTACTGAGTTCTAGGGATTGTTCAACTTGTTTGCGCTCGGTGATGTCGTAAGCGATTTCGAGCCGTACTAAGCGCCCATCAATCCAACGGATAGCACGATCATGTACCGCATACCATCTGTCCGTCAAGGTGCTATAGCATTCCCACTGATGCGATGCGCTCGATTGTCCATTTTTAGTGAGGACTTTATTCTTGCTACAAAACGGGCAGGGGCTGTTTTGTCGCAGGAAGGCTTGCCAGCAAATTTTACCGACTAAATCGCCAAAAACCGTCCGCCCATACTGGTTCTCATAGAGAATTTCATACGTTTCAATATCAGCTACATACACGAGCGCGTCCAGACTATCAAGCACCAGCAGTAAATGTTCGTAGGCAAGCTGCGGCGCTGCCGCTTCGTTCATTTCCGTTGCCGGCGGTTTGTAAGCACTGATGTCGGTGATTACAGCATAAAAGCCATGTTCTTCTGGTACCGCTGTCGCTTTCCATAATAGCCAATGATAGTTGCCATCACTGTGTTGGCAACGAGTTTCAAATGACACTTCATCGGTTGAACGACTCAGTTGTGAGAGAGCCTGTTCAGTCGTTTGGCGATCTTGAGGAAGCACTAAGTCTAGGAGATTAGGCCAAACGGGTTGCGATTCGGTGTGACTTTGTAGGCTTTGTGGGCCACTCGTTTCGGTGTCCTCTTGAGTCGGCAAATGTATCACTGTGCGGCCCAAGGCCTTTGCAAAGGCCGGTGTCACCTGCTTAAATTGACCGCTAAAGTCTACAAAACCTAGCTGTAGTCCGGGAAATGATGATAAATTGTAGTGGTTTTTCAATGGTGAGTGCCCTCTGTTCAGTTATCAGTTATCAGTTATCAGTCGTGAATTCCAGTAGTAGTGTTTGTAGTAGTAGTGTTTGTAGTAGTAGTGTTTGTAAGTACCGAATCATGAATAAACCGGTATTTTAAAATTAAAAAATGTTCTATTTTCAATGGTTTAAAAAAATTGCACGCCTGAAAATTTGTGCTTCGGTACTTAGTACCCTTTAGGGTACTTAAGCTTTTAGACGACGGCTTTAGCCGTTGGCTGAACCCTAAATTTTCAGGTATTATGAATTTTTGGTTGCCGGCCCCATTTTTTGCATAGTGGTGGGCAAAAAAAGGCATTGCCGGCCCCCTACAAAATACCTGAAAATTTGTGCTTCGGTACTTAGTAGTAGTGTTTGTAGTAGTCGCTTTAGCGACGAAAAGACTACGAACGAATTAGTTGCTAAAGCAACTACTACGAACGAAAAGACTACGAACGAATTAGTTGCTAAAGCAACTACTACGAACGAAAAGACTACGAACGAATTAGTTGCTAAAGCAACTACTACGAACGACAACTACTACGAACGAAAAGACTACGAACGAATTAGTTGCTAAAGCAACTACTACGAACGAAAAACGAAAAGACTACGAACGAGTCAGTTGCTAAAGCAACGACTACGAACGAAAATTATCAGCGTCCACGCCGTCCTTTTATCAACGTTATCAACGTGCCTACGCCTTCATCAGTAAAGATTTCCAACAACACGGCATGTTCAACGCGCCCGTCGATAATATGGGCCGTATGCACACCACCTTGCACTGCGTCTAAGGCACAACGCACTTTGGGCAACATGCCACCTTCAATCGTGCCTTCCTCAATCAAGGCTTGCACACGCGCTGGATTTAAACCTGTCAACAATTCTCCTTGTTTATTTAGAACGCCGGCGGTGTTAGTTAATAACATCAACTTTTCGGCTTCAAGGACTCGTGCTAATTTGCCCGCCACTAAGTCGGCATTAATATTATAAGATTGTCCATCCTTACCAACGCCAATGGGGGCAATCACCGGAATAAAATTGCCATGAATGAGTAAATCAATCACAGAAGTATCGAAACTAGCAACTTCGCCGACATGGCCGATGTCAATGATTTCTGGGGCATTCATTTCGGGATTATCGCGGGTAAAAGTCAACTTGCGGGCATGAATAAAGTCGGCATCTTTGCCCGTTAGCCCCACCGCCGCGCCGCCCTGACGGTTAATTAGAGTCACAATCTCCTTGTTCACTAAGCCGCCAAGCACCATTTGTACCACATCCATTGTTTCGCTATCAGTGACGCGCATTCCTTGGAAAAATTCACTTTCTTTGCCCAAACGCTTTAATAAATGACCGATTTGCGGCCCACCGCCATGCACAACAATGGGATTCATGCCGATGCGCTTCATCAAAACGATGTCACGGGCAAAGCTATTTTTAAGCGTTTCGTCTACCATCGCATTGCCACCGTATTTGATGACAAAGGTTTTGCCAACGAAACGATTGATATACGGCAACGCCTCAGTCAAAACATGGGCGATATTTTTTGCTTTAGAATTTGTTAGGGACATGAATAAAATGAAAAATGAAACATGAAAAATGAAAAATGAATAAAGGGTTACAAAATCCACGGTTTGTAGTAGTGTTTGTAGTAGTGTTTGTAGTAGCGTTTGTAGTAGCGTTTGTAGTAGTCGCTTTAGCGACTTTTGTAGTAGTCGCTTTAGCAACGAACAAATACCTGATTATAATGGATGAAAGTTGATACCTTATCAAAGTGCCAACCCCGAAGGGGTTTTCAGGCAAATGTTTCGCTCCGCGAAACTTTAGCCTGAAAATGTGAATAGCCACAGGTGCAACCTGTGGGAAATGTGCCCCGACGTGCCAACCCCGAAGGGGTTTTCAGGCTAAAGTTTTGCTCCGCGAAACTTTAGCCTGAAAATGTGAATAAGTATGGTATTGATATAATAAATAAAATTCAAACAGTTATACATTTCAAAAAAAATTACAATCAGACAAATACTCTTAATCTGCTTAAATGTTGCTAAAGCAACTACTACGAACGAAACGGCAACTACTACGAACTCAGAGAGGTTGCTAAAGCAACTACTGCGAACGAAACGACTACGAACGAATCTGTTGCTAAAGCAACTACTACGAACGCGAACGAAACGACTACGAACGAATCTGTTGCTAAAGCAACTACTACGAACGCGAACGAAATGACTACGAAGTTGCTAAAGCAACTACTACGAACGAAACGGCAACTACTACGAACTCAGAGAGGTTGCTAAAGCAACTACTACGAACTCAGCAACTACTACGAACGAAACGACTACTACGAACGAATCATAAGTTGCTAAAGCAACTACTACGAACGAAACGACTACTACGAACGAATCATAAGTTGCTAAAGCAACTACTACGAACGAAGCAACTACTACGAACAAATATCATTTTGACGACAGCGACGACAGCGTTTTAGGTAAATGTCAGCCACAGTATCAATTGTGATTTTCCTTTGACTTTGACTTGGTCAATCATGCGAATGGCATAGTCGGCCGGATTGTGTAAACGTGAGTAAGTCTGGTGACTGATTAATAATGACACTCCATAATTCTTTGTCAATCCTTCAAGACGAGAGGCTAAATTGACGGCATCACTAATGACAGTGCCATCCATCCGCTTGTGTCCTCCAACCGTGCCTAGCATCAAGGAGCCTGTATTGATACCAATGCCAATCTGAATCGGAACATCGTTTTCTATCTTGCGCTGTTCGTTATAGGTCTTCAACTGATAGAGCATGTCAATCCCGGCTTTGACGGCCTCATCAGCACTGCCGCTAAACAACGCCATGACGGCATCACCAATGTATTTATCAAT
>NBMI01000017.1 GCA_002085445.1 Candidatus Parabeggiatoa sp. nov. 2 | reverse complement strand
AAGTTTTACCATCAGGCTTTATTTATAGAGTCTCCTTGGCTGAACTGTATCAGCCCCATCGAAATCTAATTAGGCCAAACGAGTCGCACTAACTACAAGGATTGGATAACATGATCTCAAATTGATATCACACTCAATTCATTCACTTCTTAACCGGATCGATGGCAATCCTTTGCCGAGCATTTATCACCTTCTGTTTGCACTGTTCGGAAATTTTATTCTCCCAGTCGTGGTAAGGTGCTAAACCAACACCACCATTAGCGACAGTCGCAAGACGGATGCCGCTTTCAAGTGTACTGGCTGCGCCACGAATAACGATGCCACGTTTGCCAGCAACAAAATCACGGACGGCATCGTAGGCAACCATATCGACCTTTTTCATAGCACTTGTTATAAGAGAACGGGCAATTTGAGGAAAGGTATAATATTGGTCAACGTCTACGCCGATAGCCTTTATGCCAGCTTGATGGGCGGCTTCTAAAGCGCCATTGCCCGTCTCGCCAGCAACCGCAAAGATAACGTCTGCACCTTGAGCGATGTGCGCTTCACCAACTTGTCGTCCCGTCATCGGATCGTTGAAGGAAGGAATATATTCGTTTAATACCACTACGCTTGGATTCACACTGAGTGCCCCTTTCTGAAAACCCGTCACAAAGCGGATGACGGGCGGAATTTCCATACCAGCCACCGTACCAATAACATGAGTTTCCGTTACGCAGCCCGCTAATGCACCGGCGAGGTAACCGACTTGATCTTCTGCAAAGGCCAAACTGGTGACATTGGGTAACTCATCGTAGTTCTCGTAAACAACGTCCATAATGGCAAAATGGGTATCAGGATAAGCGCTAGCTGCATTGGATAGCGCATCCGTCATCAAAAAACCAAGTCCAATAATCAAATCGTAACCGTCGTCAGCTAATTTTTTGATGTCAAATTCAAATTGGTTTGGGAAAGAAACCAGATAGGTAAAATCTAAGTCAAAATTCTCCGCCGCTTGGCGGGCACCTTTTAGGGTAAATTCATTGAAGCCGCCGTCTTTTTCCACTACACTTAATACAACAGCAACACTCACTTTTTCCTGAGTATTTTCGTCGTCGTTTTTACAACCCAACAAAATGATACAATATATATATATAACAACAAATAGGAGAAATTTTGTCTTCATAAGTGTTTTATTGTAGGGCTGTGCCTTAGAAATCAAGTACAACGAAATCAAGTACAACGAATATCGAACTAAGAGCGTGTTTTAAAATGCACCGTTACAAACGGCGCTTTTGTCATTTCGGTTTCTTTGATCGGAGAAATCTTGAGAGATATCGCATCAATGCCATATCGTAACGAATAACTGACTTATTTTATTAAAGTAGTACAACGGATACTCGAAATTAACGGATTAAAAAAAGTAGTACAACGGATACTCGAAATTAACGGATAAAAAAAAGTAGTACAATAGATATTGTGGGTACTTTCACAAAAAATCGTCATGGATAAGATAATTATCCTCCCCCAACCATGAAAGAATAGCATTTTTGCATTTAATTCGTTAAATTCCAAATTCGTTGTACTTACGAAGGTCATAATCATAATTAATCATAAGATGAAAAAATATAATTTGAAAGTGGTAATCATGGCGGCCCTATTAACGAAGAGTTCTGCCCATGCCGAAGTTGTGTTTGATGGCACTTTGGGATTTCGTGGCGCCTTGCAGGGCCCCAATTACGCCATTGGTGCGGAATTGGGTCAACAACGTGGTGGTAATTTATTCCACAGTTTTGAGAAATTCAATCTCAACAGTCACGAAAGTGCTACTTTATCGGGCCCAAACAGCGTTAACAATATCATCGGCCGTGTGACGGGCGGAACGGCCTCAACGATTAATGGTACGCTACGTGCTACGATTCCTCATGCCGATGTTTATTTTATCAATCCGGCGGGTATCTTATTTGGTGCTAATGCCAAACTTGATGTCGGTGGCTCTTTCCATGCCAGCACAGCAGATACTTTGCGTTTAGGGACAGACGGACAATTTGCCGCCAGCCATCCGGAGCAATCGTTGTTATCCATTGCGCCTCCGAGTGCATTCGGATTTTTAACTGATAGTCCGCCGACTCTTACAGTTCAAAATAACACGCTGTCTCTTTCCGAAGGACGCACTTTATCACTGGTGGGTGGCGATTTGCGCTTGAATGCGGCGACACTTTTTGCACAATCTGGGCGAATCAATTTGGCAAGTGTCGCCTCTCGCGGTGAAGTTGTGCCGACTGCCTTTGGATTAAACCTTAGCGCCGAAGCACAAAGTGGGCAAATCTTGGCTCACAATACCCAGATTGATGTCAGTGGTGAGGGTGGGGGCAAGATTTTTATTCGCGGTGGCCGCGTTGAATTAACCCATAGTGAGATTAATAGCAAAACGCTAGGCCACAAAAACGGTGGAGTGATAGATATTCAAGTGGACAATTTTGAATTACAAGGGACAAGGATTTATACGGATACTTTTGGGGCCGGAAAAAGTAGCGATGTCGTCCTTAAAGTGGCTAATGTTTTGAGGCTCGCTGGGGAGAATCAAGCCGGTTTTTCAGATGAACCTGAAACGGGTAGTGGTATTTACAGCAACTCGCGAGGCACGGCCGTGAATGCAGGTAACGCCGGTAAAGTTCTGTTGGAAGTGGGCGAATTAACGCTAAAGGACGGGGCCAGCATCAGTGCTTCTACCTACGGTTCTGGTCAAGGTGGTAATATTAATATCTGGATCAAAGGTTTAGTCACCCTTTCTGGCGAAGACAGCCAAGGTAATTATAGCGGTATTTTTTCTAGAACCAACAGTCAGGCTAACACTGCCGGTGAAGGTGGTGACATTTTTTTAACGGCCAGAGAATTAATAGTCAAGGATGGGGCCGCGATAAGTGGTTCCACCTTTGGGGCCGGACAAGGCGGTACGATAAAGATTCAGGTTGAAGACTTAGTTACCCTGTCTGGTGTCGATAGTAACGGAACCGGCAGTTTTATTGGGGCTGGCACATGGGCTCACACTGAGAATGCCGGCAACGGCGGCAATCTTGAATTACAGGCGAGACAATTATATATCGTTGATGGCGCGTCGATAGAAACCGGCACCGCGGGGCCAGGGCAAGGAGGCAGTAGCCTTTTGAAAGTGACAGAGAGTATTACTCTTTCTGGTAAAAAAAGCGCTCAGGGTCATCCCAGCAGAATTCTTACCGCTTCAGAAGACGAAACGGCCAAAGCGGGTGATGCTGGGGCCATTGTATTAGAAACGGACAAATTAAGCTTGAAGGATGACGCGACGATAAGTGCTTCAAGCAGTGGGTACGGCCAAGGCGGCAACATCAATATACAAGCACGCTATATTAGTCTGACTAAGCGAGGCAATATCACCGCGAGCAGTTCAGGTGACGGCAATGCCGGGAATATTGTCTTGAATGTGGCAGAGGGGCTAGACATACAAAATGGTTTTGTGACAACAGAGGCGGCCAGTGCCGATGGCGGCAACATTTATATTGCTACCCCAAGTTACCTGCATTTAATCAGCGGTGACATCACCACGAGCGTCAATGCTGAAAATGGAAATGGTGGCAATATTAGCCTCACACTTCAATTTATCGTGCTAGATGATGGTAAAATAATTGCCAGAGCCGTTGGTGGCGATGGTGGCAATATTGACATTGCTACCACCGGCATTTACAAATTTTCTCAAAGTCCCATAGATGCCTCATCACAACTGGGCATAGAGGGTGAGGTAGAAATTGACTCCCCGGCCGTGAATTTGGATGACTTTTTGGTCGTATTGCCGGGAGGTTATATTGATGCCAGCAGCCAACTTCAACCGCCTTGCCATGTACAACGCGCCACCAATCCTAATAGCTTTGTGGTTAAGCGTATTGCTGGCAGTCCTCCTTCACCAGATGATTGGAAATCGACTCGGCTAGTATTGCTACCGCCAACAGATGAACAAAGGCCGAAACTACAAGGATTGTATATAATAAAGGATTAGATCGAGGCAATGTTGGGATTTAATCCTTTATTAACAATCCTTGTAGTAGTTCGCTTTTAATCCGTTATTATAACGAATCCTTGTAGTTAGCTTTTAATCCGTTATTATAACGAATCCTTGTAGTTAGCTTTTAATCCGTTATTATATACAATCCTTGTAGTTAGCTTTTAATCCGTTATTATAACGAATCCTTGTAGTTAGCTTTTAATCCGTTATTATAACGAATCCTTGTAGTTAGCTTTTAATCCGTTATTATAACGAATCCTTGTAGTTTGCTTTTAATCCGTTATTATATACAATCCTTGTAATTATAGGTTTATATACAATCCTTGTAGTTATTAATCGGAATGCCACTATTAAAACGTAAAAATAATACCATTATCCCATTACTGGCTTTTTTGACGGGATTATTGAGCCAGAGCGCGGCTAGTTTACTACTGGCTGAGACTTCTCCCATCAAAAGCGATGAAGTAGTGACTTTCTTTCCCACCATCGGTTATCCCATTAATGGTAAAACCTGGGCGCTACACATTCACGGTTGGATTTATGAACCGCAATCGGAGATAAGTCTATTAATGCGTCACCTGTTCAATCTGCAAGACGAAGAAAACGATGACAATTCCCTTTTTAAACGAAGAGCCGGCCGTTTTTTCGTCGATAATGAAAGAGGCAAACAAATAGCTATCCATTTAGGCGGAAAACGCATTAAACTAAACAACAAATCGGCCCCAAATGGTCATTTTTCCGACGTGCTACGCTTACCCGCTGCCAAGGTTAACGCGTTGCGCCGTCAGGGAAAAACCGGTGATTTCATTCCATTTGAAGCGGTTACTCGTACCAACGATTCACGCCGTTTTCACGGCAAAATTCAACTCATTGAGAAACAAGGAATTTCTGTCATATCCGATATTGACGACACGATTAAAATCAGTGAAGTTCAGGATAAATGGGCTTTGCTGGCGAATACTTTTACACGCCCGTTTCAGCCAGTGCCAAAGATGGCTAATTTCTATAATGCCATCGCTCAGCAGGGAAACGTCACATTTCACTATGTTTCCGCCAGCCCTTGGCAACTTTATCAGCCGCTGCGCGATTTTCTCAGCACCAATGGCTTTCCGGCGGGAAGTTTTCATATGCGCTTGTTTCGCTGGAAAGATAGCACCTTTTTTAAGTTCTTCAAATCGTCACGATACCATAAAATTAAAGCGATTCAATTATTGATAGAGTGTTGCCGTCAACGACGTTTTATTTTGATAGGAGATTCCGGGGAGGCTGATCCAGAAATTTATGCTAGTATTGCCCGTCGCTATCCTCAACAGGTTATACGCATTTTCATCCGCGACGTGACAGGAGAAGGCGAAAAAGCGAGGCGCTATCAAAAAACCTTTAAAGGTTTGCCTAAATCGCTTTGGACGGTTTTTCGTGATGCGGCTAGACTTTAAAATAATACAAGAACGACATGGATTGTTTATAAGAACAGATTGACGATTGCTTGTTTGTAGTAGTCAGTTTGTAGTAGTCAGTTTGTAGTAGTCGCTTTAGCGACTTAATCTGGCTTGTTTGTAGTAGTCGCTTTAGCGACTTAATCTCGTTAAGGCGATTACAAGCCTACTACAAACACTACTAAGGGATTTGTGGCTAAATAAAATACCCACACAATCAAAAAAACTTTGTTTCTCTATCTATGGGTATATTATTTTCACGCTCCTCCCTAAGCGACGGCTTTGATGCCATCGTAGGCGACGGCTCACATTTTAGTCGGCTTTAGCCTCCTACCGCTATTAGCCTAGGGATTTATCCCCAAGCTTTGGGGCCAGTTTGTCGTAGGCGACGGCTCGCCTTTTTGAATCTGATAAAACCAATAACTTATAAAAACCTCGTCATTAACAGTGATTTTATAACTCTTTGTTCATTATAGATTTTTCATTTTAATTAAAAAGTGGGCCAGGTTTTGAAATGATAAGCCTTGGTTTTGTTAATGGCCCTCAATTCAAAGGCCATTTGTTAGACATGTAGACGACTTTAGCTGGGCCGAAATTGGCAAAGCCATTGAGACGACGTTCTTCGCTCAATCTAACGCTCTCAGATTAAAATACAACTGTGGGCCAGGTTTTGAAATGATAAGCCTTGGTTTTGTTAATGGCCCTCAATTCAAAGGCCATTTATTAGACATGCAGACGACTTTGGCTGGGCCGAAATTGGCAAAGCCATCTCAACGACGTTCTTCGCTCAAAGTTTCACCGCACGTTTAAAAAAAATTCCTATACCACAAATTCCTTCAGACTAAAAATCCTCGGATTTTTTGAAACCACAAATCCCTGATACTCGATCTTCTAGTTTTTGATGAAAACGGGGGGTGATAAAGGTTCGCAGTGTGGGCCGTTATCAGACTAACTAATTGTTTTTATTCAATAAAAATAATTACTCTTAAATCAAGGTGGTATTTTAAAAAACCTGATAAATCAATGCGTTAATAACAAACTAGAACATTGAGTGATATGTTTACAACCGGTAATGGTAGTCCATGCCAATCACGCCAACGAAATAGATGATGAAGTAAACAATGCCCTACAAAAATTGGCTTTTGCCGGTGTTACGGTTTTGAATCAATCCGTATTATTACGTGGTGTTAATGACAATGCCAATGCTTTAATTGCTTTAAGTAAAAGATTATTTAGTAGTCGAGTATTACCCTACTATTTGCATTTATTAGAACGTACAAGGAGCGGCTCATTTTGAGGTATCTACTAAAACGGCTATTCAATTACAAGAACAATTACAAATAGCATTACCCGGTTATTTAGTGCCAAAGTTAGTGCGTGAGGTGGTGGGGATGCCTTATAAACAACCGTTTTAAGAAAAAGATTATAGATTATATTTTTCTAGCAATATAACAAGTTCTTGTCAAATTGGCTGGAAATCTCGAAACCGGAACTGATGTGACATTAAATCCGCGGTTTTTTATTATCTTTTCCATTTTTGACAGTGGTAATATGGGGTAACAATATTTTTTTGAAATGAGTTTTCCAATTAGATTTTCATTCATTTCGATATTAATAAAATAGCCATTAGGTTTTACCATATCCAATAAAGTTATAATTGTGGCTTCCTGAGATTTAGAGTAACCAATGGCTGCTCCTGTTGAAATAACATCAAAATCACCAATCTCCAAAAATGTTGATGGGCTAGTTATTGATTTTGCCTTGTTAGGCTGGGTGATATCAGATATTCCTAAAGTAATTCTTGATTCTTCTATTCCCATTTTTTGTGCATTTCGTTTTGTTTGTAATAAAAGCTCACTATTTAAGTCTGTGGAAATAAGAGTTGAATCAGAATGGCCTTGCATTAATGTTAACCCAATAATCCCAGTTCCACACCCAACATCTAGGATTGTAGCATCGTTTGGATAATCCAAATTAAGGCCTAAAATAAAATTTGAAATACTTCTTTCAAACCCAAGAATCTTCATGCCAAAGGCATAACTACTATATAAGCTTTTTGCAAACGCGATATCTTTCTTTTTCATATCGTTTTTCAATTATATTTCAAATAAATAGGTTTCACACAATAATCCCACAGGCCAAGGCGAAAATTAAGCCATCAATGCCAGCTAAAGGAATATTTTCCAGCAATAATTGATCAATTAATTGTGTCACTGGAAACTTTCGTCAAATTTGCGCTACATTATACACCACTACTTGGCTCGAGATAATACTGAGATTAGATCGAGGCGAGGCAATGCTGGGGATTAAAACCAATAACTACAAGGATTGTATGCTTATGAAAGGATTACTCATTACTTATTATGGCCTACAAAGTTATTAACGTATTAATCTAAGGCTGTCAAAAAATATTTTTTAATCAACTAATCATTTTCAACCAATTGATTACGAAAAATTTTATATAACTTATTGAAAAATAAATAGAACTCACGTAAGTATGCGACGGTTCGCCTTTTGAGGGCCAGTTTGTCGTAGGCGACAGCTCGACTTTTTGGGCCAGTTTGTCGTAGGCGACGACTCACATTTTAGTCGGCTTTAGCCGACTTCAGCTATTAGCTTGGGGATTTATCCCCAAGCTTTGGGGCCAGTTTGTCGTAAGCGACGGCTCGCCTTTTTGAATCTGATAAAACCAATAACTTATAAAAACCTCGTCATTGAGAGTGATTTTATAAGTCTTTGTTCATTATCCATTTTTAATTTTTCATTCTGAATTAAAAAGTGGGCCAGGTTTTGAAATGATAAGCCTTGATTTTGTTAATGGCCCTCAATTCAAAGGCCATTTATTAGACATGCAGACGACTTTAGCTGGGCCTCAATTGGCAAAGCCATCGAGACGACGTTCTTCGCTCAATGTTTCGCCGCACGTTTAAAAAAAATCCCTCTACCACAAATTCCTTCAGACTAAAAATCCGATATCTTAAAGACCTCAGATTTTTTCCCAACCGCACGCACATTAAAAAAATCCCTTACTACAAATCCCTTCAAAAATACAAACTCTTTCGTTATAACAAAAACAAACAACAAGCATTACGCATAATGAGATCGAGATAAAACTAAGATTTAATCCGCGGCATTATGCAATCCCTGTTAAAAGCATATATTATTACTTATGAAAGAATTGGCTCGAGATAATACTGAGATTTAATCCTTTATTATAACGAATCCTTGTAGTTTGCTTTTAATCCCTTATTATATACAATCCTTGTAGTTGTTGCTTTTTTTTAGGAGAAATAACATGCGCGAATTTAACACAACCGGCCCCTGTGATCCGGCCCTGCATTACACAGTTATGCGCGAAGCCTTAATGCTAGAAGGCCAAAAAAAGGTCAAAAAAGGCCGCTTTTTTACCCTGTTTGCGCCCAGACAAGCCGGCAAAACCACCTTTTTCAAATTGCTGCTGAACGAGCTTGAGAAAGACTTTACAACGGTCTGGATCAGTTTTGAAAATCTGAAAACCGTCTCAAAAGAGGAATTTTACCAAGCACTAAACCATAAACTTCACCGTGGACTTTCCAAACCTAAGACTCAATCTAAACTCATCATCCATAACTCAATTAGCTTGGAGCATTTTTTTGAAAAAACCTCAGCTCAGTCCAAACCCGTTGTCCTAGCGATTGATGAATTTGAAGGTATCCCGGACTGTGTATTAAGCGAAGTCATGCACACTTTTCGGCAAATCTATCATCAAAAAGAATATTATAATCTCCATTCACTGATCTTAGTAGGGGTAAGCACTCTTGCCGAATTAATCGTTTCCTCCGCCTCGCCATTTAACATTGCCGAGGAATTACAGATTCCCTACTTTACCTTTGAAGAAGTGACTTTGCTGATTGAACAATACGTCATAGAATCGGGGCAACCGGTCGAAAAATCGGTGATAAAAGCAATCTATGATAACACCAAAGGACAGCCCGGCTTAGTTTGCGCGTTATGCTTACATCTGGTTACAGAAGTTGCCACCGACAAAAGCCAGTCTGTGACGAGGGCTGATTTTTACACAACACTTGGCTTTTTTCTGACCAAGAAATTTGATAAAAATATTTTGAATATTGTTCAGAAAGCCCGAGAAAAACGGGAGTTTATGATAAAACTCCTGTTCAGGGACGAACCCGTGGCATTTACGATTGATGATCCGGATATTGCTTTTTTATATGCGAACGGGGTTGTTGACGAGACAGAGGGTTATGTGGAGATTCTGGTGCCGTTATATGCCAAACGCTTGATAAACGCATTCCGCCCGTCGATAAATGGTGAAACTCAATATTATATCAATTCGCCTCATGAGACAATTAACCAATATCTAACCCCGGCGGGTGAGTTAAACGTCAATAAGTTGCTAAAAGAATACCGAGCTTATGTTCGCCGGCGCGGTTTTCGGGCCTTTGATACCGAACATTTAAAGGAGGGCGCCTGGCATTACTCACTTGATGGTTTTATTTATTTTTTTATTCAGCGTCTTGGTGGACAAACTTATGTGGAAGTGCCTTCGGGACGCGGAAGGACCGATATTCTGATTCGCTATCAAGATCAATCAAATCTCATTGAAACAAAAGTGTATTCCGATGAGACTTATTTCAAAAAAGGTAAAGGCCAATTAGCAGAATATCTAAAATCCGAAGCGCTTTTGGAAGGATATTATGTGGTTTTCAGCCAGAAACATACCGAAAAAGATGAACTGAATTCCGAAGAACTGATTCAAGGAAAACGGATATATACCCATATCATTCCGACCCAGTTTGAACAAGCGAGCCGCGTTCCGGTGCCAGACGAATTGAAACTAACCGAAGCGGACAAGATTGCCGGCAACATGCTGAAAATGGAGAAATTTTCAATAGCAGAAATCAGTCAAGCAACCGGTGTGAGCCTTGACAGAATTAAACAATTAACTGCTCAATAATTGCCTATTGTGTTTGCCAGCGGCTTTGGCGGAGTCATTCTGCGCTATGACGGACTCTATTGGCGAGAACTCGAAAGCGGTACCGAGAGTAACCTGAATGGTATCGGCAGAACCGGTTATTTTCTTATATACAATCCTTGTAGTAGTTTGCTTTTAATCCTTTCTTATATACAATCCTTGTAGTAGTTTGCTTTTAATCCTTTCTTATATACAATCCTTGTAGTTATTGCTTTAAAAAGTGGGCCAGGTTTTGAAATTAAAAAGTGGGCTAGTAGTCTGTCAACATTGTTTTGACGGGTAAAATATATATGAAATTCCTCCAAATTGACGACTGCCAAACTAAAGTTTGGATTCCTGTCAACTGCCAAACTAAAGTCTGTCGATTGCCAAACTAAAGTTTGGACTCCTAAAGTTTGAGATAGCTTCTGTCAAATTATTAAAAACAATGTCAATCAAGGAGATGACATGCGAATAGAACAACTTCATTTAGAAAATATTGGCGTATTTGATCGCCTTGATTTGCAATTTCAGCCGTGTCAGCAACCTGATAAGGCTGAAATTCACATTTTTGCCGGAGAAAATGGAAGAATTAAAGACTGACATGAAAAGCTATAAGTATTTTGAGGAGACTCAGTCTTCATTACCCAGTATTTTTTATACTCAATCAGCACAACCTCTGGAATATGAAAACTTAATTCATAATTACCAGAAAAATGTTTTTAAGTTGGCTGTTTTTGCTTACGCCGGTAATCGTTCCTTAAAATCTCATCATTTAGTCGGTATTAAAGAAATCACCGAAAGCCCTTTTGAAGGGAGTCTTTCTTTTAATTCTACTGACTCTTTAATACTGATGCAGTGGGTTGCTAACAATAAAGCAAAGGCGGCATTGGCACAAGTCAAAAACGAACTCCAAAAAGCCGCAAAGTATCAAACAGCTATACAACTTTTAGAAGCGGCTATAACAGAAATCGTTGGGTTTCAAGTGAAATTTGAATTAGAAACCGAACCAGAATTTAAGATCGAACTCAAAATGAACGGACAAGCTTTGGAATTTGAGGTGCTACCGGATGGTTTAAAATCAATCATCAGTTGGATATCTGATCTATTTATGCGTATGGACAGAATTCCTTGGATTGATGATTGTAGCATTTTAGAACGTCGTTTTATTTTATTTCTTGATGAAATTGACAGGAACGATCATCCAGTATGGCAACGTAAAATCTTGCCTGTGATACAAAAACTTTTTCCCAACGCGCAGATTTTTGTATCAAGCCATTCTCCTTTTGTTGTCGCTTCCGTCAGTGACGCTTATGTGTATCAGTTCCGGCTAGAAAATGGCGTATCTCGTTTAGAAACCGTTGAAGAATCCAAGGCAGGTAGTAGTTATTCTCTCGTATTAGATGAAATTTTTACGATTGATGAATTATTTGATGTCGAAACGGAATCAGAATTTGACCGATTTTATCAACTGGAAGACGACATTATGCAGGGTAATTTTGAAAAAATACCGTTATTTTTAGAAATAGCACGTCAATTGATGGAAAAAGGCATTGAAGCCAGAGAAATTGTTGGTATAGAATTGCGGCAAATGTCCCGTATTTTAAACAAGGACTTATCAGTATGATGAAATTCACTCGCTCTGCTGCCCCATCATGTTTGAAAAAATACAAACAATGGGGACGTGAATATGCCGCAAAACAGCCTCCTCAATTTCTGATTGTCACTTTTTTTTTGAACGGTATAACTTGTTGAAATTTATTGATTATATCAATACTATGCTTATTCACCCTTCGGGGTTGGCGCGTCGGGGGCACATTTCCCACAGGTTGCACCTGTGGCTATTCACATTCAACCCCTTTGGGGTTGGTGCTTTACTTTAGTAAGCGGGAAAATAGAAATGCACCCGTTTTTAGAAGCCTTTGTTCATTTTTCATTTTTCACTTTTCATTAATATAGGGCCATGTTGTCTAAT
This sequence comes from Candidatus Parabeggiatoa sp. nov. 2, assembly GCA_002085445.1. Classification (GTDB taxonomy): domain Bacteria; phylum Pseudomonadota; class Gammaproteobacteria; order Beggiatoales; family Beggiatoaceae; genus Parabeggiatoa. Next base: position 76,249 of record NBMI01000017.1, on the reverse strand, counting down.
TGATTAACTCGATTTGATTGAAGGCCCTATCGATAAAACAATAACTACAAGGATTGTATATAATAAGGGATTAGATCGAGGCAATGTTGGGATTTAATCCTTAAGGGATTAGATCGAGGCAATGTTGGGATTTAATCCTTTATTATATAGAATCCTTGTAGTAGTTCGCTTTAAGTTGAAAGGATTGTTGTTCAGTGAGTCTGACTACGAACTCAAAAAATACCACGAACCAATCCCTTATTATATACAATCCCTGTAGGTTATATACAATCCCTGTAGTCAATAAACTATGCACAAAGAACTCACCTACCAAATCAACGGCTGTCTGTTCCGGGTTTTTAATCAATTAAAAAATATCTGGCAAGAAGAAGTCTATGAAGAGGCCCTAGAATTAGAATTATTGGCCCAAGGTTTGCATGTTAAACGCCAACAGCAATACGACGTTTTCTATTTTAATCAACAAGTTGGGCGTTATCGGCTGGATATTTTGGTTGAAGACATTGTGATTGTGGAATTAAAGGCAGTGCAAGAAATACAAACGATTGATAAAGCTCAACTGATTTCCTATTTAAAAGGCTATAACAAACCACTGGGCATTTTGGCGAATTTTGGTGGTAAATCATTGTATCATGAGACTTTCCCAAACAAACTTGACCAAAAAAATCCGCTCACCGATACCTTTGATTTCAACCAAGTACAACTCAAAGGCAAGGAAGAAATCAAAGAATTGTTATTAATTGCCAATCGAATTTTAATCACATTGGGGCCCGGTTATTTTCATAAAATTTACCGAAAGGCCTTTTACTATGAATTACGACCGTCCCAAATTCAATTTGAAGTCATCAAAAAAATGACTGCCGTTTACCATGGCAGGGCCCTCAATTCAAAGGAGGTTAATTTCTTTTTGATTGGTGATTTATTATTGTCAGTGGTTGCTGTTAAAGCACTCAATCAGATCATCCTATCAAGATTTGCTTATCACATTAAGCATTTTAATTGTAAGAGAGGTTTAATTGTTAATTTTAATGCGGTACGTTTGGATTATCGCTATCTTGAAAACCTATAACTACACGGATTGACTACTAATAACTACAAGGATTGTATATAAGAAGGGATTAAAAGCAAACAACTACAAGGATTGTATATAATAAAGGATTGACTAACTACAAGGATTGTATATAAAAAGGGATTAAAAGCGAACTACAAGGGTTGTATATAATAACAGATCACTCAGTGAGTATGACTACGAACTCAAAAAATACCACGATCTAATCCCTTATTATATACAATCCTTGTAGTTATTGGTTTATATAGAATCCTTGTAAGAGTTTGCTTTTAATCCGTTATTATAACGAATCCTTGTAGTTAGCTTTTAATCCGTTATTATAACGAATCCTTGTAGTTAGCTTTTAATCCGTTATTATAACGAATCCATGTAGTTTGATTAAAAAAAATGAAAACTTCACTCCAAACCCTTATAAGTACCCTGTTTTTTACCATCACAGCATTAACACAAACAGTGTTTGCTCAACAGAATCACCCCATCAAATTTGACCACCTAAACATTGAAGACGGATTACCGAGTAATTTTACCAGCGATGCTGTTCAAGATGATCAAGGCTTTATCTGGTTTGCCACCAAAAATGGCCTTGCCAAATATGACGGTACCGAATTTACCGTTTATAAGCATGATCCCGATAATCCGAATAGCCTCAGCAATAACTATGTTTGGTCCATTTTTAAAGACCATAATGGCATATTATGGGCGGGTGCCATAGGCGGGGGAGTCAATAAATTTGACCCTATCAGCGAAACCTTTACCCGTTATCAACATAACGAAAACAATCCCAACAGTTTAGGTAGTGACATTGTTCAATCCATTTACGAAGACAAAAATGGCCGATTATGGATTGCGACTAGTGGTAGTTTAAGCCGATTTGATCCCGTCAATGAAACCTTTGTCAATTATCGGCACGACAAAAACGATCCAAATAGTTTGAGTTATAATTACATCTATTCTGTTGCTCAAGATGATAACGGTGTCTTGTGGATTGGCACGTATGGCGGTGGCTTGAATAAATTTGATCCAGAAAACGAAACCTTCACCCATTATCAGCATGATGAGAATAACCCCAATAGTTTGATTAATGATTTAATTTTGACGGTTTACTTCGATCATGAAGGGATGTTATGGATTGCAACTGGGGCTGGACTGGATCGCTATGCGCCCAACAGCGACACCTTTACCCATTATCAACACGATAAAACCAATCCCGACACTTTAAGTATTAATTTGATCATGTCAATTTACGAAGATAGCAAAGGAATACTGTGGATAGGCACAAGCGGTGGGCTAAACCAATTTGATCGGCTCAATAACCGGTTTATCCGTTATCAAAATGAACCAGGCAATCCCAACAGTCTAAGTAATAACAGCGTTTTTGGGCTTGCTGGAGACACTAACGGTGCGCTGTGGATTATGACCGATAATGGGGTGAATAAATATGATCCGGGCAGTGACCGTTTTGCCCATTATTACCATAACCCGCTTAAACCAAACGGCTTAAATAATAACCAAGTTGGTGCTATCTATGAAGATAAAAATGGCATACTTTGGATTGGTACCAAAGGCGGTGGACTCAACAAATTTGATCGGCAAACCGGCACCTTTATTCATTATCAACATGACGCTAATAATCCACATAGTCTTAGTAATAATAATATTAGCACGATTCATCCTGATAACACGGGCGCGTTATGGATTGGTACCGAAGCCGGGGGGCTCAATCGGTTTTTTCCTGAAACCGAAACATTTAGCCATTACCAAACCGATCCGAATAATCCCAATAACTTAAATAGCGAGGTGATATGGAACCTTGATGTTGATCAGACCAGTAACGTATGGATTGCCTATATTGGTGCTGGCTTGGATCGGTTTGATCCCGTCAACAACACCGTAGTGCATTATCGCGCTGATGAAAATAATCAAAAAGGTCTCATGACTAACTGGCTTTCTGTGGTTAAGGTAGATTCTTCTGGACTGATATGGATTGGCACGGATGAAGCAGGGGCAAGCCAATTTGATCCGGTGAACGAAACGTTTACCCACTATTTGCCTAATGAAAAAGACCCACAAAGTTTAAGCAACGGTGTTGTCAGTAGCATTTTTGAAGACAGCCAAGGTACGATCTGGATTGGTACTTATGACGGTTTGAACAGATTTAATCCTTCAAATCAAACATTTACAAGTTATAAAGACCAACAGGGTTTAGCGGGTAATAGTGTCGCTGGCATTTTAGAAGACAATCAGGGCTATCTTTGGATTAGTACGAATAAGGGCTTATCCAAATTTAACCCACAAACTGAAACCTTTCGCAATTATGACAAACACGATGGTTTGCAAGGCAATCTATTTTTGCCGCGTTCCGCCTATAAAAGTGCAACGGGCGAACTCTTTTTCGGGGGTATCAATGGCTTTAATGCCTTTTATCCCGATAAATTGGTTGATAATCAAGCCATTCCGCCGGTCGTGTTAACCGATTTTCAACTGTTTAATCAATCCGTTTCGCTTGGGAACGATTCGCCGTTGCAAAAACAGATTAATTTCACCGAACAGATAACGCTGTCTTATGAACAATCGGTGTTTAGTTTTGAGTTTGTCGCGTTGAATTATCGTGCTTCGGCCAAAAATCAGTACGCCTACATGATGGAAGGCTTTGATAAAAACTGGACGTATGTAGATAGTAGCCGCCGGTTTGCCACTTATACCAACTTAGACGCGGGTGACTATGTTTTCAGAGTCAAAGCGAGCAATAATGATGGCTTGTGGAATGAACAAGGCACCGCTTTAAAAATCACGATAACGCCGCCGTGGTGGGAAACCGCTTGGTTTAGAGCCAGCCTATTCTTCGTGATAGTCGGTTTAGTCTTTGGCGGATTCCGTTGGCGTCTGCGTGCGATTGAGCATCAAAAACACGAATTGGCCGTTCAAGTAGCGCAACGAACCAAAGAATTGTCGGAAAAAACCGCAGAATTAGCAAAGTCAAATCAACAACTGGAAATAGCCAAAGAAAAGGCCGAAGTTGCAAATGAAGCTAAAAGCAGGTTTATCGCTAATATGAGCCACGAGCTCCGCTCGCCACTCAACGCGATTCTTGGTTTTGCTCAAGTGATGACTCGGCATAAAAGACTGGAGCCAGAAGATCAAGAAAATATCGGCATTATCAGCCGCAGTGGTGAACACCTGTTGACGCTGATTAACCAAGTGCTTGATTTGTCTAAAATTGAGGCAGGGCGCACAACGCTGAACGAAACCCACTTTGATTTATACCGTTTGCTGAATGATTTAGAAGATATGTTTCGCCTCAAAGCCGAGAATAAAAAATTACAAGTGATTTTTGAGCGTGACATTGCGGTGCCGCACTATCTATATACCGATGATGTCAAGTTGCGTCAAGTGTTAATTAACTTGCTGAATAATGCGTTGAAGTTTACAGTTGAAGGCGGCGTGAACGTGCGGGTTGGGGTTAGGCATCCTGATCCAAACCGCCCCATTTCGGCTACCCAATCACTGGTTATTATTGCCTTTGAAGTCGAAGATACGGGGCCAGGCATTGCCCCCGATGAATTAGAAGGCCTTTTTGAAGCCTTTGTGCAAACAAGCACCGGCAAACAAGCTTCTGAGGGCACCGGCTTAGGTTTAGCCATTAGCCGTAAATTTGCCCAATTAATGGGCGGCGAAATGACCGTAAGCAGTGAAGTCGGGCGTGGCAGCCTTTTTGCGTTTGACATACACTGTCAACTGGCCCAAGCCACTGACATGCAAAAATCACCCCTCGCAAAACAAGTGATCGCGTTGGCACCCAATCAGCCCCGCTATCGGATATTGATTGTGGATGACAAATGGGCCAACCGGCAACTCTTAATCAAACTGCTCAATCCCCTTGGCTTTGAATTGAAAGAAGCCGAAAACGGTCAACAAGCCATTGATTTATGGAACGAATGGCAACCGCACCTGATTTGGATGGACATGCGAATGCCGGTGATGGACGGTTATGAGGCCATGCAGCATATTAAGGCCCATACCAAAGGGCAAGCCATTGCCATCATTGCCCTGACAGCCAGTGTTTTAGAAGAAGAACGGGCGGTGGTTTTGGATGCCGGTTGTGATGACTTTTTGCGAAAGCCCTTTCGTGACAGCGATATTTTTGAACTCATGCACAAACATTTGGGGGTGCGTTATGTGTATGAAGACAGTCATGAGATAAGCGAAGCAGAGAGCGAGGAAGAAGTCGAAGACCTCAAATCCAAACTCGCCAAATTACCCAGTGAGTTATTGACGGAATTGCAACAAGCCATAGAAACCGCGAATCTACAAGCCATGCAACCCCTCATTGAACAGATTAACGACAAACCGTTAGCTAAAACATTGACTCAATTAGCGAAGGGGTTCCGTTTTGATATACTTCAAGAAATCTTTGAAGAAGGGTAGTGTTCGTAAAAGTGGAGTCCCACATTAATGAAAAATACTACAAGGATTGTATCTAATAAGGGATTAAAACCAATAACTACAAGGATTGTATCTAATAAGGGATTAGATCGAGACAATGTTGGGATTTAATCCTTTATAACAACTACAATCCTTGTAAGAGTTTGCTTTTAATCCTTTATTATATACAATCCTTGTAAGAGTTTGCTTTTAATCCTTTATTATATACAATCCTTGTAAAAGTTTTATTTCTCCAAATACTCATTGAGTCAAACCAATTGGTAACCATAAATGTCTAAAAGCAATATTCTAATTGTTGATGATACCCCGGCGAATTTACAACTGCTCACTTCAATGCTTGTTGAGCAAGGCTATCAGATATTTTCCGCGATCAGTGGGAAAGTCGCCTTAAATGTTGTCCAAAAAAGTCTGCCCGACTTGATTTTGCTTGACATCAATATGCCGGGCATGAACGGCTATGAAGTTTGTGAACAGTTAAAAGCCAATGAAAAAACCCGGGATATCCCGGTGATTTTTGTCAGTGCTTTAAGCGAAACCCTAGATAAGGTTAAAGCTTTTTTTGTCGGTGGGGTGGACTATGTCACCAAACCGTTTCAGGCAGAAGAAGTGCTGGCGCGTGTCAAAACCCATTTACAACTGCATCAATTGCAACAACAATTGACGGCCCAAAACGAAGAATTACACAACACTTTAGAGGAACTCCAAACCACCCAACAAGAACTGATTCAATCTGAAAAAATGGCCGCGTTAGGACAACTCATTGCCGGTGTGGCTCATGAAATCAATACGCCACTGGGTGCCATTAGTTCCAGTGTGAACAGTATTAAAACATTATTAAGCCAAACGCTCACACTGTTACCTGAATTTTTTCGCTCACTTTCCGAAGCCCAACTGCCCGTTTTTTTGGCTTTACTGCAAAAAGCATTAGCAAAAGAAAAGATGCTGTCGGCCAAAGAAGAACGCAAATTGAAACGTAAGCTCATTCGCCAATTAGAAGAGCAAGAAATTGAGAATGCTGACGTTGTCGCTGATACTTTGGTGGATATGGGTATTTATGATAATGTTGAGCCCTGGTTATCTTTGTTACAATGTTCTGAAAGTCAAAGGATTTTAGACACGGCTGATAAACTTTCTGATTTAAACAGAAGTTCTCAAGCCATTGAAATTGCAGCCCAGCGTGCCTCTAAAGTGGTGTTTGCGCTGAAAAGTTTTGCCCGCTTTGATCAAAGTGGCAAAAAAGTCAAAGCAGATATCACGGAAGGCCTTGAAACGGTGTTAACCCTTTATCACAATCAACTCAAATCCGGTAGTATTAAGGTCATAAAACGCTATACCCAGTTACCCCTTATTTGGTGCTATGCTGATGAACTTAATCAGGTTTGGACTAATCTGATTCATAATGCGTTGCAAGCGATGGACTATCAAGGCACTTTAACAATTGATGCGTCCCTGCAAAACCATCAAGTTGTTATCAGCATCACTGACAGTGGCAAAGGTATTGCCCAAGAAATTAAAGAGAAAATCTTTGAGCCGTTTTTCACCACCAAACGCGCCGGCGAAGGGAGCGGCTTAGGATTAGACATTGTCAGAAAGATTGTTGAAAAACATGAGGGTAACATTACCGTCGCAAGTCAACCGGGTAAAACGACATTTACAGTGTCAACCCCAACGCCAACGGCTGAAGCCGTTGTCTAAAAGCTAAAGTAGGCTAAAGCCTACTAAATACCCGTCCTCTTGTAGTGCCCTTTAGGGTACTTTGGCTTTCAGACAACTGCACCCCAACGCCAACGGCTGAAGCCGTTGTCTAAAAGCTAAAGTAGGCTAAAGCCTACTAAATACCCGTCCTCTTGTAGTGCCCTTTAGGGTACTTTGGCTTTCATTGGCTGAGGAGTTATTTACCTATATTTGTAGGGTTATTTGAACACTTTGAGGGCCATAAAGTGTTTTGGAGGTTTCCAAATTAAGTTATGGCCCCTGTCGCGCTTCATTATTGACACTTTTTGTAGGTGTTTATTTACTTAACTTAATGGCAGTGGAACTTGGGGACTAAAGAAAAGCAATCATAATCATAATTTTCAGTTCATAAGGAGAAACACACCATGCCTAAACCCATCATTTTATGTGTTGATGACGAAAAATTTATCTTAGAGAGCATCAAGCGACAATTAAAACACGAATTTGGTCAAACCTATCAGTACGAGTTCGCGGAGAATGCTGAAGATGCGATGGAACTCATAGAGGAATTAGAAGAGGAAAACGAAGAAATTCGACTCATTGTTTCTGACTGGCTCATGCCCGGAAAAAAAGGCGATGAACTTCTCATTGAGGTTCACAAGCGCTATCCCAAGATGATCAAAATCATGCTAACCGGGCAAGCTGATGATGATGCGGTTGAACGTGCCAGAAAACAAGCTAATCTCCACCGTTATTTACGCAAACCTTGGAATGACCAAGACTTACTAGAAACAATCAAGTCTGGTTTAGAAAAGTTGGTATAGTTTTTCAGATAAACTTTTTTTGATTATAACGTTATAACGGATTTTTGGATCACAAGGAATGACGGTGGTTTTTAGGCGAAATAACTTAGCCATGACAATTTATTTCCCAATCAAAGTACTCATCAGGAATGGACAAAACTTCTACAAACAAGTAGAACTCGTTCTACGTCAAAGCGAAAACGAGTTTGGTTGAGGCGATAAATCGCCTACTACTAACTAACTCGTTCTACGTCAAAGCAAAAGCGACTTTGGTTGAGGCGATGAATTGCCTACTACTAACTAACTCGTTCGGAGTCAAAGCGAAAACGAGTTTGGTTGAGGCGATGAATTGCCTACGACTCTAGTTATCCAGATAACTTTTGTACCTAAAACCAGAGTACTTTGAATTAAGAAATTAACGAATCAAGCCAAGTTTTTCAAAATTCGTTTATTTCCCAATCAAAGTACTCATCAGGAATGGACAAAACTTCTACAAACAAGTAGAACTCGTTCTACGTCAAAGCGAAAGCGATTTTGGTTAAGGCGATGAATCGCCTACTACTAACTAACTCGTTCTACGTCAAAGCGAAAACGAGTTTGGTTAAGGCGATGAATCGCCTACTACGAACGAACTCGTTCTACGTCAAAGCGAAAACGACTTTGGTTAGGCGATGAATTGCCTACTACTAACTAACTCGTTCGGAGTTAAAGCGAAAACGAGTTTGGTTAGGCGATGAATCACCTGCTACTAACTAAGGAATATCCAAAAAATAAATTATCCCAGTTGTAGGATCATTGCCATTAAGTTAAGCTGTTTGTAGTAGGCGATTTATCGCCTCACGCAACTAGTCGTCCAAACTAACGTTTGGCAGAGTAGTGATACGCAGTTCTTGTTATTTACCTATATTTGTAGGGTTATTTGAACACTTTGAGGGCCATAAAGTGTTTTGGAGGTTTCCAAATTAAGTTATGGCCCCCTGTCGCGCTTCATTATTGACACTTTTTGTAGGTGTTTTGTTGCTTAACTAGGCCGCCTTTAAATGAAAACATTCGCAGAATTGTTGGTCGTTCTCAAACAGTCCTCCAAACTTTAGTTTGGCTGTCGTCCAAACTTTAGTTTGGCAGAGTAGTGATACGCAGTTCTTGTTATTTACCTATATTTGTAGGGTTATTTGAACACGTTGAGGGCCATAAAGTGTTTTGGAGGTTTCCAAATTAAGTTATGGCCCCCTGTCGCGCTTCATCGTTCATTAGTTGTACTAAAGTGATAGGTGATAAGCTAGCCATCCTTTACGGCTTGAATTGGCATTTGGGAGAATTATTTTTTTTGGACTCCCTTAACTTGAACAAGAGCGCCACGTTTTTTGGCCCAAACCGTGTCCAAAACGTTATTAATCGCGTCACTGGCGGAAATCCGTCACACATTTGAGTCAAAGAAATCCGATTTTTTAGAAAAATCGGAGATCGATCCCCAAGAGGACGACAACATGGCCCCAATCTGTTCCACAGTTTTCGTGGCTTTAATAAACTTAGTACGTTTACCGTCAACATCGAAGGCGATGGGATGCCAACGACACCGAAGAGTTTTATGGAATAACTACAAGGATTGTATTTTATAAGGGATTGGTACCGAGGATGACTGAAATCATCAGCTTTAATATCCGTTTTTAGATAGATATAATTCTTGTAGTTATTGATTCAAAACAGCAAGAACTACAAGGATTCGTTATAATAACGGATTAAAAAACCGCAATATCTACAAGGATTAGCTTCGCTGAACTTCGTTTCGTTATAATAACGGATTAAAAAACCGCAAGGACTACAAGGATTGTATATAAAAAGGGATTACAGGATTACAAATTCAAGCTTTTGTTCCAACATTCCAGCGTTGGAAGCAGAATCCATCTCGATTATACAATCCGTGTAGTTATAGGTTTTTAATCCTTTATTATATACAATCCTTGTAGCCTTGTAGTTATAGGTTTTTAATCCTTTATTATATACAATCCTTGTAGTTCGCTTTTAATCCTTTATTATATAGAATCCTTGTAGTTATAGGTTTTTAATCCGTTTTTATAACGAATCCTTGTAGTTATTGTGTCTAATATTATACCTAACTGCACTCAACTTAAACTCAGGATAAACTCAAATGAAACCACAAACCATACTGACAATCTCTTTATCAATCATGGCCTTACCAACCACGGCCCAAATCACCACCGACGGCACATTAGGCCCCTCTATCAACTTAGAAGGCCCAAACTTTCAAATTGGGGCCGAGTTAGGACGACAACATGGCCCCAATCTGTTCCACAGTTTTCGTGACTTCAATCTGAACAGTCACGAAAGCGCAACGTTTTCTGGCCCAAACAGTGTCCAAAACATCCTCAGTCGCGTCACAGGTGGTAATCCGTCACACATTGACGGACTCTTTCGCTCAACCATCCCTAACGCAAACCTGTATTTCCTTAATCCGTATGGGATCATGTTTGGGCCTAATGCGCGGCTGGATGTGCAAGGGAGTTTTCATGCCAGCACGGCCGACTATTTGCGTTTGGGAGATAACGGGCGTTTTGATGCGCGTCAACCGAGTCAGAGTTTGTTGAAGGTTGCACCAGTTGAAGCGTTTGGTTTTCTAACCAATAATCCAGCCCCTCTCACCACTCAAGATAGCCAGCTGTCCATTCCCAAAGAGCAAACTTTTTCGCTCATCGGCGGTTCACTACGTTTTTCAAATACGCAACTCTCGACACCCTCTGGACGAATTAATCTGGCTTCGGTTGCCTCACCGGCCGAAGTGATACCGAGCCAGACGGGATTAAATATAAGTCTTGACACGCCGGGTGGCTCCATTATCGCCTCCAATAACACGCAGATAACAACCAGTGGCAATCGGGGCGGTAATGTTTTTATTCGAGGGGGACGTTTTGAATTGATGAGTAGTCAAATCAGTAGTAACACGCTAGGTGAACAAGACGGTGGAATAACAGACATTCGGGTGGACAATTTATCGTTGTTGCAAGGCGGCGGCATTTTTGCAGAGACCAAAGGAACGGGAAAAGGCGGTTCCATCGTCCTTGATGTGACAGATAGCTTAATTCTTGCCGGAGAAGGTGAAATATTGTTTAAACGAAGTGATACGTATACCATGAGTAATGTGATTTCGACGACTTCGTTTAGTGCCGGTCAGGGCGGAAATATTGATATCCATGCCCGCCAAATCACACTCAAAAATGGCTCAAATATTACTAGTGACGTATTTGGGGATGGAAAGGGAGGAACAATAACTCTCAAAGTCACTGAGACTTTGGAACTTTCCGGGGTCAATAGCGCACATGATGTCACCAGTAAAGATTGGGTTTATGGCGGTTCAAGTATTGGCTCTACTTCTGGAACTCGCCTGGCAAAAGCGCAAGGTGATGGTGGCAGTATCTTGATAGAGGCTGGCCGTGTCACAATGAGCGAGGGCGCGTACATTAGCACCCAGACATTTGGGCTAGGAAACGGTGGCTCTATCATTATCAGAGTGAAGGATACGTTGGCTCTTTCGGGTGCCATCCCAAATGCCGCTGCTATTACGACTGCGTCGGTGGAAGGTAGTCGTGGTCATGCTGGAAGTATTGAAATAGAAGCGGTTTTTCTGCGCTTGACGAATAATAGTTTCATTGCCACACTCACAGATAACTCTTCTGGAGATGCCGGCGCTCTCGATATCTTTGTGACTGATACTTTAACTATTTCAGGTACGAAAAAAGAAGGCTTTGGTGGTATCACCAGCGCTTCGTCTGATGAGGAATCCGATGATGAAGCGGGGGATGCCGGCAACATTGTGGTGCGGGCCGGCACCCTAAACTTAAACGGTTCTATTGAAACATCAGCAGACAATGCCGCCGGTGGCAATATTACCGTCATAACCCCCAACTTACTCTATTTACGAGGGGGTGAAATCACAACCAGTGTTAAAGGTGGCAAAGGCGATGGTGGCAATATCACCATTTCCCACCCGGTATTTGTCGTTTTAGACAAAGGACAAATCAAAGCCCAAGCTGATGCTGGGCATGGTGGCAATATTCGCATTGTGGCTGAACAGTTTATCAAATCACCTTGCAGTTTGGTGAGTGCCTCGTCAAGATTGGGTTTAGATGGCGACGTGCAGATTGACTCGCCGTCGGTGGATATGGATAGCTTTTTGGTCGTGTTACCGGCTGCTTTTGTAAAAAGCAATCAACTGCAACCCCCGTGCCGTTCACGGATTGCTGAAAAGCAGAGCCGCTTTGTTATAGTACCCAGCGAAGGCACTTCCAATGCGGTGGGTGATTTGTTGCCAAGTGGGCCATTGCTGTCGGATAGTTTACCTATTAAAACAGCAACCTTTATTAAGAATCCACCTAACAAATTGGCTCTTTCAACCAGTCATTGCAAACGAGAAAAACCGAATCCATCGCCCAGCAAGAAAGGCAAGGACACCACTGCTCGGCCGTCGGCCCATAAAGGGTTGGCATCTCAACCCCAAGCCACTCCAGAAAGTAGCGTGATTGATGAGCAGTTGTTTTGAAAAGCGGGCCTACAAGGATTAGTTATAAACTACAAGGATTGTATCTAAAAAGGAATAACTACAAGGATTCGTTATAAAAACGGATTAAAAAAAAGCCAGAACAACAAGGATTGTATATAAAAAGGGATTACAAATTCAAACCACCAGCAAGAACAACAAGGATTGTATCTAAAAAGGAATAACTACAAGGATTCGTTATAAAAACGGATTAAAAAAAAGCCAGAACAACAAGGATTGTATATAAAAAGGGATTACAGGATTACAAATTCAAGCTTTTGTTCCAACATTCCAGCGTTGGAAGCAGAATCCGTATCGATTATACAATCCTTGTAGATATAGTTTTTTAATCCTTTATTATATACAATCCTTGTAGTTCGCTTTTAATCCTTTATTATATACAATCCTTGTAGTTATAGGTTTTTAATCCTTTATTATATAGAATCCTTGTAGTTATAGGTTTTTAATCCGTTTTTATAACGAATCCTTGTAGTTATTGTGTATAATACTATACCTTAAACTCCGGAGAACTCAAATGAAATATTAATTATTAGAAAGGCGATGGAGAAATATATTGAGTTGGATCAGCCACCCCTAACGCACGAAATCCGCCCGCCCGTAAACGGCAAGCATCGCAAACACCACACGCATAACCTTCTGGGCTCGGTTGATAGCACGAAATTGTCATACTATAGTCCACGCCTAAACGCAACCCTTCTTGAATAATCTGTGCCTTCGTCAAATGAATCAAGGGCGTATGTATTTTGAAGGGATGCCCTTCTACACCCGCCTTGGTGGCAAGATTCGCCAGCTTTTCAAAAGCGGCAATGAATTGGGGACGACAGTCAGGATAACCCGAATAATCGACAGCATTAACACCCATAAACAAGTGATAAGCTAATAACACTTCCGCCCAACCCAAGGCTAAAGCTAAAAAAACGGTGTTACGAGCCGGCACATAAGTGACTGGAATTTGGTCAGTCAGTCCTGAAACAGGCACCTTAATTTGAGTATCTGTCAGCGCGGAACCGCCGATGCTGTCTAAATTCAGGTGAATGAATTTATGTTCTTGGGCACCTAAGCTTTCCGCGACTTGACGAGCGGCTTGCAACTCAACACGGTGGCGTTGCCCATAATCAAAACTCAGGGCGTAACAAGCATAGCCTTGTGATTTAGCGATGGCTAGGGTGGTGGCGGAATCTAGTCCGCCAGACACTAGCACAACTGCCGCCTTGTCAGAACTCACCCAATTCGCTCCTTAAGCGATTTGAATTCTTCTTGTAATGCGGAAATACTCTGTTGTTGTTGTTGCACAACTTTAGTTAACACCGCCACAATATCCATCGAGTCCACACCTTGCCGATCAGGTGTTGCCACTAACTCAGGCACCTCCTCAGCAATAAAGCCAGGATACTGAGTTTTATCGTCATCCACTTTGTAGCTAAATTTGACCGGGTTAAGTTTTTCTAACGCCTCGACAGCTTCTTGAGTGGAAAGTTCCGCAATGTTTTCCTTGAACTCTCTTGACGAAGTTTGAATGAAACGTCTGGCACGAACTTTTCCCGCAACATCAAGTTTCTCTCTTGGATTGACGGTGCCAATCCCCACTTTGCCACCGGGCGTTTGGAGCACCAAATTTTTGGGTTGGTATTTGGAATAATCGTAGACAAAAATTTGCCCCATTGCCGGAACATCTCTTCGGCCGACATCATAAAAAACTCGAACACCGGCCCCAGCTTCACGGGGAAGGGGCCCCTTTTCAGCGCCAAAAAGTGCGGCCTGTGCTTGCTTAGAAGAAGTCAAAGCAGCAACACCAGCAATACCCGCGACAGCCGTTAAACTGCCAGCCTTCAGTAAATCGCGACGATTTTTATCCACAGAAGTAACTCCTTTAAAAAGTGTCAAAAAGTGTAAAAAAAGTGTAAAAATGTCAATGTTGGAAGAAATCCGATTTCTTCAAGAAATCGGATTTCTCTTACCAGCGCGACAGAGGGCCATAACTTAATTTGAATACCTCCAAAGTCTTTTATGGCCCCCAAAATCGATAGTCTAAATAACCCGCCAAAAAATAGGATAGGTCAATAACAGGAATCCGCGTATTACTACTCTGCCAAACTAAAGTTTGGACTCCTGATTTTCATCAAGGATAGACTATCTCAACTCGACGGTTACGCCACCAAGATTTTTCGTTGTGTCCCGATGTTGTGGGCCGTTCTTCACCGTAGCTTAAGGTATTCAATTGATTTTCAAAGACACCCAACCCCATCAAGGTGTCTTTGGTCACCTCTGCACGCCGCTCACCCAAGGCCAAATTGTATTCACGCGAACCCCGTTCATCGGCATGGCCTTCCAAGCGGACAGAGGCATCCGGGTTTTTGTTCAGGTAAGCGGCATGTGCTTCAAGTATGGTGCGATATTTAGGTCCAATCTCGCTCCTATCATAACTAAAGTAGATGATCCGCTTACGGGGAATACCACTACCACTCACGTCTCCTTCCGTTTCGGTTTCACTCATTGTCAGGGGTATATCATCATCGGCACCAAGCGTCGTGTCATCTGGGATATTGGGTGCCCTTGTCGTAGTACCAAAAATCGGGGGAGGTATTCTGGCACTGGCTTCAGTTACCTCCGGTTGCTTTACCTGTGGAGTGCTACATCCCGCAAAAACGAGTGCCGCTAACATCAGCACTAAATAATGCCATTTGTTCATAGAACATACTCCTTTAATCTCATGGGTAATGGGTAATGGGCAAATTTAAAAATGAAAATGTCAAACATAAGCGGTTTTTTTGAGGGCCAGGTTGGCGAATTGATTCTGTTAATTTGATTGAAGGCCCTATTGATAAAAACTTGCTACTTGGACAAGTGGTACACACCCGAATTCTCGATGATCACGTTTTTTAATTAACAGTAGTTCCCCCCGCCTTGGGATAAATCCCAGCGCCTTGGGATAAATCCCAAGGCTAAAAGCTAAAGTCTGCTAAAGCAGTTATTATATATAATTAAAGGTGATAGATGGTTTATCACCCAAGGGAGCTTGCCCCTTAGACATAACCAGAGCCGCTTTTTGTGGTTTTGGCGTTTTAAAGTAAGAGACTAAACCTTAAGTTAAGAATAAATCCATATATGTAGGGTGTTCTTTGCTCCCGTTTTTTGCTTCTTGCCCATCAAAATACGACGAGGGCGGGCAACACGTTGCCCACCCTATTACAAGGTTTTTAGAGGCTCTATCTGGGGTGATGAAAAGGAAGTTCCAACGGGTTCTAAAACGTGATCCCATTTTCATTCCGCTTAGTAAATTTAGTTGTAAAAAATCTCATTTAATTCATTAATCATTAATCATTAATCATTAATCATTAATCATTAATCATTAATTATTTTCACCACCCCAGGCTCTATC
The DNA here is from genome assembly GCA_002085445.1 of Candidatus Parabeggiatoa sp. nov. 2. Lineage (GTDB taxonomy): Bacteria > Pseudomonadota > Gammaproteobacteria > Beggiatoales > Beggiatoaceae > Parabeggiatoa. The sequence continues at coordinate 60,311 of NBMI01000017.1, read as the reverse complement.
TATAAAAAGGCGACCAAGCTGGCTCCCGCACTTCTTCGCTCATATCCACCGCCAAACGTTGGCGTACACGCCCATCTATTGAGACGGCTGCAAGTTCAGTGCCCGTTGCATAGATAATCATACTACCATTGGGTGCAAAGCTGGGCGATTCATCTAAAGTGGTTTTGCTCAGAATATCCAATTTTCCGCTACTTAGCGTTAGCACCGCAATCTGATATTTATTGCCACTGCCATGCAGTAAAGCCAGTTTACGTCCATCGGGAGAAAAACGTGGACGCGCATTGTAGTCGCCCTTAAAGGTTAAACGCTGCGCTTTGCCACCGTTGGCCGACATGCGATAAATCTGTGGTTTACCGCTGCGATCTGAAGTAAATACCAACGAGTTGCCATTGGGTGACCATTCTGGCTCTGTATCAATCGCCTGATGATGAGTCAAGCGGGTTAAGGCACCAGTGCGTAAATTCAGAAGATAGATTTCGGGGTTGCCATCTTTCGATAAAGTCAACGCCAAATGTTTGCCGTCAGGTGACCACGCTGGGGCCGCATTGAGGCCTCGTCTGGCTGACACACGAGTGCGCCGCCCAGTGCGAATCTCTTGTATATAGACGGCCATGTTTTTGGTTCTTTTAGTTTTGGAGTAAGTCACATAAGCAATGCGTTGCCCGTCGGGTGACCAACAGGGTGATAAAACCGGTTCTTTCGATCTCAACATCAAGCGTGGATTAGCACCGTCGGCATCGGCAATATAGAGGTGATATTGAGTTCGCAAGCCGCGACGCAGCACCGTCACATAAACAATCCGGGTGCTAAATACTCCGCGCTTTCCCGTCAAGGCTTTGTAAATATCATCACTGATTTGATGAGCGACTTGCCGTAGCGTTTTAGCGTCAGCGGTATAGCGGTAACCGATAATGGGTTTGCGTCGAGAGACATCAAATAACTCAAATTCAACGGTGTACCCACCTGTTAGTCCGCCGGCGATACGTCCTATCACCAGATGTGGCATCCCGGCCGCTTGCCAACGTCGAAAACGGATTTGATCAGAGTAAGAAGGTTGTTCTGGTAACAGGTGTACCGGCATCGTGGCGAAGCGTCCACTGCGGTGTAAATCATTGGACACAATCTTGGCTATATTTTGATACGGAGATGGCATCCCGGTTTCTAAGCCAAAGGGCACGATGGCAATGGGTTGTCCGCCTTCTTCTTTGCCGCCAATGATGTCGATGGTTAAAATGGCGTGGACATGGCTAAATAACACGATATAACTTAATAAACACAACCAGAGTGTACGCATAAGTTCTCCCAACTTACTTAGGTTTAAATCGAAAGTTAAAATGTTTAAAAGTATCAAAGATATCCGCTGGTACCGGTAATGGTGACGCGTTACGAATGGCCTTCAAGGCTGAGTTATCAAAGACAAAGTTACCACTACGCTCAATGATTTGAACGGAAGTTACTTCGCCCCCCGGCCCTAAACGTATTTCTATAATACAAGACAAGCCTCTGTAATAACCACGGGGGCGTACCCAGAAATTGAGAACTTGTTGTTGAATATCCCTCATCACTTTTTGAATACGTTTTTTTTGTTCTGCTCTTTGCTTCGCAACTTGGGCCGCTTTGCGTTTTTTTTCGGCGGCTAAACGCGCTCGCCTTTCGGCTTGACGACGCTTGGCATCGGCGAGACGTCTTTTTTCAGCTTCTCTGGCTAATCGCGCTTGTTTGGCTCGACGTTTTTTCTCAGCTTCTCTGGCTAATCGTGCTTGTTCGGCTCGACGTTTCGCTGCTTGTTCTCTTTGTTTTCTTTCTCGCGCTGCGGCTTCCAACGCTTTACGATGGGCTTCTTCTAGCCTTCTTATTTCTTCGGCTTCTCGCCTTAAATACGCTTGCTCGGCTTTTTTGCGTTTAAGCGCTCTTAATGTCTCCGCCTCGGCCCATTTGCGTTGTTTAGTCTTTGCCAACCGCTGTTGCTCTTTTTCTTTTTGTTGGCGTAGTTTATCGAGACGTTGGGTTTCTTTGAGGACTGTTCGTTCAAGCTGTCGTTTTTTTCTATCCAATTCACGCTGTTGTGCCCGTAGTGTCCGCCTTTCGCGGACAGACTGGCTTTTTATCTGTCTCATTGCCACCAGCATTTGTTTTTCATCGACAGCCACCGCTTGCATAATATTCTCTGGCGCGATTAGTAAGGTTTTGCTAGGCTCCTTTGGTAGAACCACACTATAAAACACTATCGCCAGCAGTAGCGCGTTGACAATGAGCGCGTTGATAAATGAAATGAATTTGTCCCACATGTTATCAGTTATCAGTTTGTCAGTTATCAGTTTTTCAGTTATCAGTGATCAGTTTTTCAGTTATCAGTTTTTCAGTTATCAGTTATCAATTTTTTAGTTTACACAGCTCACTGAAAATGCTCACTGAAAATGCTCACTGATCACTGCTCACTGTTCACTGAGAAGGGCTTTATCGCGCCGGAGTTTTTCTAATGTCTGTGCCTCTGCCTGCCGACGTTGTTTCAGTGCCTCTAATTGTTGCCTTTCCTTTTCTTGTTCGTCGTGTAAGTCCTCCAAATGGACTCGTTCTTGTACAACAAATTGTTCATATTCTATTTTTTTCTGTTCCAACGCATAGTGCTGTGCCTGTTGCGTGGCATTTTTGAATTCGTCTTCGCGTTTTAAACGTTCCATTTCTTCAAGCACGGCACTTTCGTCCACCACAGTTTGTTCTGGCGTGGTGGGGGTAGGTGATGAGAATTTAGGCAAATTGGCACTGAATAACAATATCGCCAGAAAAATGGCGTGAATGAGAAGTGCGTCAATTAATGAAATCAATTTATCCCACATTTATTCAGTGATCAGTTTTCAGTTATCAGTTATCAGTTATCAGTTATCAGTTTTTCAGTGAGAAGTGATCGTAAGTTAAGCCTGGGCGAACCGGTTGGAAAACCTCGAAAGTCCCTAAAGACGCGAGGTTTCGTAGGGGCAATCCCTTGTGGTTGCCCAATCCTTTATGGCATTGAGGTAAAACCTGGGGGGGGGAATCGAACCAAGCACCACAACCCTTTGGGGTTGGTGCATCGAAGATGCCTTTACTTAAAAGATTACAAAGGTTCATGCTTATGACCCAATTTATTAACAAACATTAACAAAATCTACCAATTGCAATCAATCTGTTTACCCACCTTCTCTGTATTGACTTTAAGATGGATGCTCTTGAATTTTTGGAGCAAGTCTTTATAATTATTATGTGAGTGCAGAAGCTCTCTTTTGGGTGTGGTTCTAACCTAAAATCGTTGGTTAGGTAAAAGGGCGAGCGTAGGTGATTGCGACCTAAACGGCAATTCAAGCGCTCTTTTTGTCAAAAAAGAGCCTTGGGAGATACCCCCTCACAAACTTTGTTTGTGTGCATTAATTAGTAATTGGTAACAATTGTTAATTAAAATGTATCGGTTTTGTCAGCAGCCCAACTTTAGACACACCCGCCTCTTGCAACAATGACATGACTTTCACAACTTCTCCATAAGCTAACCGACTATCTCCTCTCACTAACACTTGCGAGTCGGGGGCAAAACGTATTGAAGCAGCTACACGGGTGAGTAGTGTCTCCATTGACAGTGCTTTTTCGTCATCATCCAAAAATAGGCGCCCCTGTGCATCAATGGTGACGATTACAAATTTCGTTTGCGTGGGGACGACATTTTCGGCTTGTTTGACAGCCGGCAATTCTACATCCACGCTTCTTGTTAATAAAGGCGAGGTGATCATAAAAATAATCAACAGTACCAACATCACATCGATGTAGGGCACAACATTCATCTCAGAAAGACGACGGCGACGGCGAGAGCGCGACATTTTCAGTTATCAGTTATCAGTAGTAGTCGTTGACGAAATAACTAACGTGAGTTCGACTTTAAATATCAATGTGTTATAAAATTAGTCGTTATATCAATTATTTAGTTATAATGACTCAATTATCAATCAGTTAAAAAAACCATAAGCTGTACTGGTTCATTCCAGTTGATGGCCCACAAATATCCGGTTTTAACGTATTAATGCTAAGGGTATCCCATATAATAAAAATGTCTTTTTAATCAATTAATTGTCATCAAATACTTGATTAACATAAGATTTATCTAACTTATTGAAAAATCGAACTCACGTTATTAATTATTAATTAGGGGGATTTGTTCACGGGGGAATTTTATCATGCGCTGGCAGGTGCAGGTGGCGGATAGTTCACGGTGGTATGTGCTTGACGTTGCAAAATGCCGGTAAATTCCTCCAAAAAAGTCTCATAGCGAGTCGTTAAACGATCAACATCATCCACATAATGATTATAAGCCATAACGGCGGGAATCGCCGCAAACAAACCCATTGCTGTGGCAATCAGTGCTTCTGAAATGCCCGGCGCCACCATCGCTAAAGTGGCTTGCTGTATCCCGCCCAAGGCTTGAAATGAATTCATAATTCCCCAAACGGTACCAAATAAACCGATATAAGGACTGACAGAGCCGACACTTGCCAGTGCCGCTAAATGGGCTTCCAATTCGTTCATCTCTCGATGCAGTGCCACGCGCATGGCGCGGCGTGAGCCTTCTAATAAAGCATGGGGTGTCATATTGGGTTGTTTACGCAGTCTCACAAATTCCATATAGCCGGCGGTAAAGATACTTTCCATGCCTTTTGGCTCGTCATCATAGCTACAGATGCGATTGTATAACGCATTTAAATCCTTAAATTTCCAAAAGTTGTCTTCAAAAGATGGAAATCAGCAATAACAACAACATGACCATTTGCACTAGCAAGCTGGCTTCAAGCACTAATTGTACAAATGATAAGTCTAACTCAGCTATCGTTTCAGTTAACATTTATCAGTTTTCAGTTATTTCCGTGATCAGTTTTTAGTGATCAGTTTTTCAGTTATCAGTTTTTCAGTTATCAGTTATCAGTTTTTCAGTTATCAGTTTTTTAGTGAGGAACTTGCAAAAGTCTTTTCGCCAACGGCGAATAGTTCTACTTTGTCACATTACACCTAAGTAATTGATTTATATAGAGGCCCTTTTGGGGGCCATTCTGTAGAAATCAATGAGTTACATTAAATCTGACAAAGTAGGAATAGTCATTTTTAATGAGTTTTGCAAGAGGCTCATCACTAATGAAAAATGAAAAATGAAAAGCCTTAGACTTATACTAGACACCATCATCGAAGAAGTTTTTTGTCATGTCTCACATCGCGAGAAATTGAGCCATTTCAACAAGATTTATCCTCAAGTCGAAATGACAAAAACGCAATGCAAAGTATATAGCCGTTTTTTCAATGATCAGTGAGCACTGATTTATTATCAGTTATCAGAGTGATCACTGACAACTGATCACTGATCACTGATAAGGCGTAATGCTTTGAGAATGTCCGGTGGAATCGCTTGTGGGCGCTGCTTGATAACATTGATAGCCGCGATTTTAACGACGGCCGTACATAAAATTTCCGCGTCGCGCAACACTTGTTGTGTCAATGTCATGCGGACTTTGCCCATATGGGTTAGGCTGGTATTGATATGCAGTAAGTCATTGAATAAAGCGGTTTTTAAATAATCTATGGAAAGTTGCCGTACCACAAATACTAGATTATATTGCGCTCTCAGTTGCGTTTGCTCAAACCCCAATTCACGCAACCATTCTGTGCGGGCACGTTCCATAAATTTCAAATAATTCGTATGATAAACAAAGCCACCGGCATCTGTGTCTTCGTAATAGACGCGAATGGGCCAAATAAATTCATTCATTGTTAAATAAATCTTGCTAAACTCAGTTCAGCCCTGGGGTGATGAAAATTATTAATGATTAATGATTAATGATTAATGATTAATGAAACTTCGTTTTTCGCTACGCGAGATCATTAAAGAATACTCGCATCGGCAAAAGTTTCGCAGAGCGAATTTTGCCGATGCGATTGTTGTTTTTAAATTAAGAAAATTGAAGCGGAATATTTTAGGGGATCAAACTTCGTTTTTCGCTACGCGAGATCAGTTTTAGACACCAAAGGAAGCTTATTTTCATCAGCCCAGCTCACCCCTTCCTTAATTAATTAATAATTAATCATTAACAATTAATTATTAACTATTAATTAGGGGCCGTTATCAAATAAATCCTTTGAACCTTTGGGGGTTATGCCAAAATGTTGCCACGCTAACCGTGTTACCATGCGCCCTCGTGGTGTACGCATCAAAAAGCCTTGTTGCAGCAAAAATGGTTCAATCACATCCTCTATCGTACCACGTTCTTCACCGACAATGGCCGCTAGACTTTCTACGCCAACCGGCCCCCCATCAAATTTTTCCATGATAGCCAATAATAATTTTCTGTCCATAATGTCTAAACCGTAGGTGTCGACATTGAGTAAATCCAAGGCTTTTTGTGCGACTTCTCGGTTAATTTGCCCGTCGGCACGGACTTGGGCATAATCGCGCACTCGCCGCAGTAAACGGTTAGCAATGCGCGGCGTTCCCCGCGAGCGGCAAGCCAATTCCGTTGCCCCGTCGGTATCAATCGGCACGTTCAAGATACCGGCCGAGCGAGTAATAATAACTGCTAAATCTTGACTATTATAGAATTCTAATCGTTGCGTGATGCCAAAACGATCCCGCAACGGCGATGTTAGTAAACCGGCGCGAGTGGTAGCGCCCACTAGCGTAAAGGGTGGCAAATCTAGTTTAATGGAACGGGCGGCGGGGCCTTCGCCTATCATAATATCGAGTTGAAAATCTTCCATCGCCGGATACAAAATTTCTTCAACGACAGGACTTAGGCGATGAATTTCATCAATAAATAAGACATCACGCGGTTCTAAATTGGTCAATAAGGCTGCTAAGTCGCCGGCGCGTTCTAAAACGGGCCCCGAAGTTTGGCGTATCTTGACTTCCATTTCGTTGGCTATTATGTATGCCAAACTGGTTTTGCCGAGTCCTGGCGCTCCAAAAATCAATACATGATCAAGCGCCTCGCCCCGCGATTTGGCGGCCGGAATAAAAATATCCATTTGCTCACGGACGCGCGGTTGTCCAGCATAATCGGCTAAATGTCGCGGACGAATGGCTTTATCAATGGCGCGATCTTCAGTATTCCCAACAGGGCTGATTAAACGGTCTGTTTCAATGGTCACTGTAACGGTAGTAGGCTTTGATATTAACGTCAGTTCGACTTTTCAATAAATTAGATAAGTTTCACAATAATTAATTTATTTAAAAAACTTTTTTTACGATTAAACCCTTAACATTAATACGGTCAATAACAGGAAATTGTGGGCCATAGAATGAAATGAGTCAGTAAAGTTTGTTGTTGTTTTTAACGGATTGATTTAACCGTCATTATAAATAACGAGTTGATATAATTAATAATGATATAACTCACTGATATTTCAAGTCGAGCTCACGTTATTAGTTGTGTTCAACACTGCCAATGGTTGCGCTTTTGCTAATCGGTAATTGGTCAAAAAATGAATCAATGTCAAATCAATTCCCCATTACACTTCTCGGAATTATTTTTTGCTTTAAAAAACTGAATTCGATAACCCATTACCAAGCGCAATCTATAGCAGTGTGCAATTGAGTTATTATATCGGTTTGAGTATAGTTACTCAAAGGCGATAAATCGCCTACTACAAACTACAAACTACAAACTACAAACGAATGAAAAATAACCTAAAAGAGATGCCGGCTCAAAAAAGCGCCGCGGTTGACGAAAACATTTTTCGTGATCGTATGCGCCAGCCTGATATCGTCTCAGAATTTTTCTTTCCGTTGGGACATGCGGCTTGGCATCGTGGGCGTTTTTCCATTAATAAGGATGAGATTGCCCAAGTGAGTACCAAAATCAGCGGTGTCCGACTCCAAGCCGCTGATCCTCGCGGCGAAAACCCTGAGCCAGAGCGCCAGTGTCGGCAGGATGTGGTCAATCTCGTCCAATCGCTAATTCGATTGCGAGAAACCCCGGCCCTTTCCAACATTGTGTTGTCCGATGAAATTCACCGCGGAGTCAATGAGTCGGGAAGCCGCGTCAAATTTGGTTTGTATCTCGATCCAACCGGCCGTTATTCCAATGAAACCGAGGCCGCTCACGAGTGCCACAGTCACATTGTGCGGGCCGTGCAAAAATCGGGTTTAGTCATTGACTCTCCAAAGACTTTTGAGCAACAAACGGGAATGGACGGCCTTTTGCAATGGGCTAATCAACTAAGTCACATTGTGCGGGCCGTGCAAAAATCGGCTTTAGTCATTGAGTCTCCAAAGACTTTTGAGCAACAAACGGGAATGGACGGCCTTTTGCAATGGGCTAATCAACTACGGTTGCGCCGTCGTCGTAAAATCTGGCTGTTAGCTTTACTCTTACTATTGCTTTTGCTATTTTCGCTTAGGGACTGTAGCCCTCCAAAGATTTTCGTGCCAATCGAAACCCAAAGTTTTATTATTATTATGGATAAAAGCTCCAGTATGGAGCCCCATTTTTCGGCGGTTCAAGCCGAGGCGAGGAAAACCCTCGAAAAGATGAGAAAATCATTTTTCGCCAAACACTACGCCAATGTCATTGCCTACCATTTTTCGGCAACCAGTGCCTTAGGGGGTATCAAAGAAGTAAACAACGAAACGGGGCAACAACTGATTTTCTTTTTGGACAATATCAAGGCCGAAGGTGGCACCAATTTACGTGCGGGCATTGAACTGGCTGCTAAAGAAGTCGCCGCGCACCAAAAACCGACAACCCTGCTGATTTTTACCGACGGTGAAGATACCAGCGTTGCTGAGATGCTTCAAGACGTCAATCCGATCCTGAGCCAATTTCAGGGAGTCGAGATTGTTGGCAATACCCTAACGCCCCGTGTATTCAGTGGCGTAAACCCTAAACCTATCAATGAACTAGAACAAAAACTGAGCGAACTAGCGGCGGCACTTAACGGTCACTTTGGAAATCCGTAAAAAAAAGTTATTGTTGACGATCACGAAGAGAACGAAGAGAACGAAGTAAACGAATTGTGAATGAATTTTGATAACGCCTAATCTTGATAACGCCTAATCTCACCTGTTTCTCTTACATATCAGAACACAAATCATTTTCACGGCCAAAGAAGTACGTTCAGTATATACTCAAAAATGGAAAAAATTGGACTTTTTGAGAAACCTTTCATAACCTAATGTAACTATCTTCAAGCCCCAACGGGGCGACATTAATAAAGCCTGTGTATCTACCTAATGTAACTATCTTCAAGCCCCAACGGGGCGACATTAATAAAGCCTGTGTATCTACCAGGCAATCCAAGTTATGCCCACGTTGAGTATATTTTTGAGAAACTTTTCATAACCTAATGTAACTATCTTCAAGCCCCAACGGGGCGACATTAATAAAGCCTGGGGCATCGCCCCAGGCTTAATTTGAATACTTCCAAAGTATTTTATGGCCCTCAAAATCGAGCGTCCAAAAACTTGCCAAAAATAGGTAAATAACAGGAGCCTGCGTATCACTACTCTGCTAAACTAAAGTTTGGACTCCTGCCAAAGTTTGGACTCCAGTTTGGAGGACTGCCAAACTAAAGTTTGGACTCCGGTTTGGACTCCGGCTAAACTAAAGTTGGCCGACTCAAATTTTAAACCTTTGAAAAAAGACGTTTATTCCCAAAATCCGTTGTACTCTCACTATAACAACCATGATTCAAGACAACATACTAAAAACCATCAATGGTGTACGAGCCATCTTACTTGAAGCGATCAAGATTCTTCCCAAAATACCGAGTTTTCGGTCATTGCTTGAAACCTCAACTTCGGTCAAAACCGACTTTGATAATATTGTTCGAGTCACCCAATCATTGCATCTACAAGAACCCTGTGACGGCAAAATCACTTGCGCCATCATTGGTTCCAGTGGGCACGGCAAGACGACAATCATGGACGAAATGTTCCCCAGTCTCTCGCAACGAGGCTGGCTAGTCACCGATGTCACCGATACGACGGCGCAATCACTACGCATTAGCTACGCGCCGCCCAATTCCGCAGAGTTAGAAGAAGTCATCGTTCATTCTTGGAACGTCGAACAGATTAAGTCCTTAATGAGACATCCAGAGGTAGAGGAACAAAATGAACAAGACAAGATTCTGGTTAATTACCCAGAAGAGGGCGTTGATATAGACGGCACCGATGTCGCCTTTCCCGCTGACGACATTGCACAGTTCCGTTTTCCTAACCAATTAGAATTGCGTCCCTTTTCGCAACCTTACCAAGTGCCTTCAGAGAAAAGCCGCGATCGTCAATTTATCCGCGCACTCACCGTCAAGGAACAGTCGGCCGCGATAGAGACCAATCCAATCATCACTCAAGACGAGCGTTCCTATAACGCCTTACAACTCAGAGCCATCGTCAAGGATGTCAGCTTGCGCGACTCTTATGAACGAATCAAGGACTGGAGCGGCTTATCAGAAGAACAATTAGCGTCCCTTATTTTTGTAGATACACCAGGGTTAGCCGTCAATGGTAGCGTCAAAGACGAAGTGCTACGTCATTGTTTAGAAAAGAAAAGTGACCATATTGCCCTTCAACTGTGGAAGAATGATGAATTGGATATCGTGGTGCATCTTGTCTTATGTGGGCGACAATCCGATTTCGCGGTATTGTGGAAAACGATTGAAAGAGAATGCGGCCCGGCAGCGATGGAAAGCTTATCTGAGCGTCTCATCTTAGCGGTTAATGGCATGAGCATTTATTTCACCAACCCGGACATCCGAAATAAATATGAAGAGGCTGAGACGGCTCAACGCGAAGGCGATCATTTTTCTACCACCCTAGAAGACAACATGTTACAGAAAATGAGTCCCCGCGGCCGGATTAAACCGGCTCGAATTTGTTTTCTGGATGCTAAATCTTATGTAGAAAGCAATACCACGGGGCCTTATGAAGAGGCCTACCAAAAATACCGCCCCATTATGGAAAAATGGGTGGAACCGGACAACATTGGCTATAAGACGTTGTCTGAATTAAACTTGGTAGACACTTTCAAGGAAAACCTCGACGCGCTGGCGAATCCAGAAGATCGGGGGCAAGGCTTTTTAGTGCGACAACTCTTAAGTCTGATCCAAGAAAAAGGCCCAGCGTTGCTATTGCGTAAATATCTGGTGAACACCGGCCTCCTCGCGGCCATTAAAGAACTTCTGGAATTGTTGACCACTTATTATGATCAAGAAGGAACGATGAATCAGGGAGCCATGCAGGACACTGTGCGGACGGCTTTGCTCAGTTGCCTATCCGATCCTGAAAGCTTGCATAGCATTGAGGAATTTGCCACCAAGGCCCTTGATTCTGACATTGAAAAGATCGCCGAAAGGCATAATAAACGCAATATCAGCAAAAGTTGGGTGGCTGATGACTTCCATGAAATGTGTGCCTTAGTGGAAGAAAGCATTATTGGAAAGAGCAACATGTCGGCCGAAGCGTCGGCACTGTTCAGTCAATACTTTGATAGTCAGGAAAAACTGTGGGCGGAACGTTGGGGCTATACGACTGCTCAATTGAGGCCACCCAAAAAAGGTTTTTCCAACAGCGCCGATTTAGTGACTCACTGCCTAAAACTTCATTGCCGAGAAATTCTCTATCATTTGTTGATTGAAGAAGTGATGAACGACGGACAGGGCCGCTTCGAGCAGCGTGCGGAAGAAAAACCGCAGATTTGCACTATTATCAATAAGTTAACTAAGGCACAACAAGTGGGAAAAGTCGCCTGTGAAAAATATGAAGTCGTCAGGTAAGAAACTTGAAAAAAATGAAAAGTGAAAAATGAAAAATGAAAAATACTAATACCAGTTCTTAATTGAATTTCATGTTTTGAAAATGGCTAGGGGCAGATTACGCGCAGCAATCCACCGACACCATAACAAGTGTTTCAATCCAGAATTGGTATAAGGTGTCTTTCCAAAGCGGTTTTTTGAGGGCCATGTTGGCGAATTTAGTCACTTGATTTGATTGATGGCCCTTGAGAAATGAAAAATGAAAAATGAAAAATGAAAAATCCAAAGCGGTTTTTTGAGGGCCATGTTGGCGAATTTAGTCACTTGATTTGATTGATGGCCCTTGAGAAATGAAAAATGAAAAATACTAAGGTGTCTTTCCAAAGCGGTTTTTTGAGGGCCATGTTGGCGAATTTAGTCACTTGATTTGATTGATGGCCTATCAATAAAAACTTGCTACTTGGACAAGTGGGACACACCCGATGTTCATTCTTCATTTTTCATTTTTCATTTTTTTTTATGTTCCAAAAGGCCCAAGCATCAGTGAGTTGCTTCGTGTGTGGGAGTGGGTGGGGTATGGTTATAAACGTTGGTTAGACTCGTTCATGGGTTGAGGAGACAGAATTGTTTTAAAATTCTTATTTAAAACAAGCATTTAGTTATTCTAAAATAATAACTAGAAAAAATTATAACCCCCGTAAATTTTCTAACAATCGCCTGTTTTATCTTATTAAAATGACTCATTATTCTATAGAATAACTAAAATCGCGTATTTTTATAAAATACGGCTAAAATACGCCGTGAAATACCTTCTGAAAGGCCGCGTGTTTTGGTTTTAACCACATAAAAAATACGGTTTACTATTATAACGACTACTCTTTAAATTAATAATATATGGACTATTCTTAAAAAATAGTTTAATTATTGCTTATAAAACAGTCAGTTATATTTTACGAGTACACAAAAAAAATGTCGGACTGGTTGTCTCTATTGAAACTGAGACTAGCCCAAAATTCATCTTAATATTATCGTGAGTCTTGCGTATTAATGGCTACCGTCTCTTATTATGAATACTCATCCAGTTGGATATACTGATAGGTAGCGGTACTGTGCCGTTTATATTTTTAGCTTTACCAAAAAAAATTGTGTGCAAAACATCGAAGATTCAAGTAGGCGCTTTTATGAAATTTCATTTTTACAAAAAAAGTCATCAATCCGGCGGGCAATTACCCTCCTCCAAAACGCACGCGCCTACCGTGTCAGGATCAGTTATCAGTTATCAGTTATCAGTTATCAGTTATCAGTTATCAGTGTTCTGTGATTTGAAATTTATTGGGGATAACACAACTTGATCGTTTGACGACAGATTTAATGAAAAGGAGGTTCCTTTGGTTCTAAAACTTGATCCCATTTTTATTCCTTTTGAAGTTTTATTATTTTAAAAACATTCTTTAATTCATTAATCATTAATCATTAATCAATAATTAATCATTATTTTCACCACCCCAGCTTTGGACTCCATCATAAATTCAGATTTAATACCCCAGTCCAAAGCTAAAGCTTTGGACTCCATCATAAATTGCGCCCCAAGGAATAAATTTTTACATGAAAAATACTAAACAGACTAATCATCATGTTTATCAATTAATTGTACTCCCCAACACCGGTATTCAGATTTGTCGAGAGTTTGCGACTTCTCTGAAGCCGGCCGACCAGCATTGGGACAAACTTAAGAAGTTGGCAGCCCAAGTGTCAACAAAGCAAGCTAAAAACGAAGTAATACGATTGATTAAGGATCACATCGCCTGCAACCAAGAGATTGAATCGGCTGATAGAACTGACTGGATTGCTTGTGATATCAATGAATTTGTGTTTTTTCGTTTGACTCGTACTGGTGAGGAAATTCACCTAGACTTAGTGATTGACACCCAAAACGGGGCCGGTGCCCAAGTCAAAAATAAGATTCCCGTGCTTTTGGAAACGGGCTTCTTCCTATTTCGCAAGCTTCCCGTGCTTTTGGAAACGGGCTTCTTCCTATTTCGCAAGCGTCGTCATTTGGCCGATATTTATGTAGAAGAACACGCCAAGGCTCGCAACGAGACTGGCAGCCTGATCATGGATTTCGGCAATAGTGGTAGCTCATTCATCTTTTCAAAAAATGGTGCCGGCCCACTACAGGCTCGCATTGTACAAGCCACCAATCCCTTTGATCCTCGCTACCAAGAACGTCCCGACAATCAGCGAAATATCCTACGTTCTAACATGATCGTATTGCGCGTAGATCGCAAGGAGGCCGATGCGCCTTGGATCGTCATGGGAGATCGCGCCGAAGAACTTATTAATGAGGCCCCGATGGCGACTTATCTTTATGCGCCCAAAAAGTATGTTCGCCGTTGGCAAGAACATCTTAAGGCGGACGAACCGACTATGAAATTCCGAGGCCTCGTGGGGCAACGTGACGGTTTATCGCCTATGTTGGAGTTTGTACAACACACCTTAAATCAAATGTTCCAACAAGTCCTCTCCTCACTCACTAATCCGCACTCTGTCTCAGACGCGCCCGAATTTTATCCGCAGATAGCCCGTTTCATGCTCACCTATCCACTGACATGGCGGGAAATGGATAAAACGCTCTTCAAGGAGATGGTGGAGAAAGCCGCCGCCCAGATTCTCGTCCAAGAAAAAGCTATCAAAGACCAATTCGTGGTGGAACTGATTTGCAGTGAGCCAGTGGCGGTAGCGGCTTATGTGCTTTGGGAAACCTTATTCCATTTTGGGACAGATAACTTAGCACTGACGGCCAGTTCTATGGGCAATATGCACGGAACACCAGAACTACGGATGTTGGTTGTAGACATCGGGGGCGGTTCCACTGACATCGCCTGTGTGGACATTCAGTGGGCCGTCAAATCGGAGGACAAATCAGTCGATGTCAGCTTTAAAATGATTGAATCTATGCGTTTCAATCGCGCCGGGGATCGTCTTTCACATATCATTGCCACCGCCATCCATGAGTACATTCGAGAAAAGTATGGTATCCAAGAATCACTGGATTTCAAGAAAAATTCTAAAAACCGTGAGTTTACAATCGCTTACAAACGAAAAGCGGTCTCAAAAATCTCAGAATTAGCGGAAGCCGCTAAAGCGGCATTAGCTTCCGAAGAAGCTCAATGGGTACTCAAACCAAGGGATGAATACAATCTCATTCGCGCCTTTGAACCACTTGAGGATAAACGCGAACTCATCCGCGCTTTTGAACTAGAATTCTTTGGCGTGGGAGAGGATCAAGTGGAACAAGAAGAGCCATTGATGTTAACAATAGAAATGTTAAAGGCATGGGTAGAGGCCGATACGCAGTCCTTAGAAACTAATGGCGAACCGGGTTTTATGGATATTTTTCTGTATTTGGAAGAACTGTGCGATAATCTCAGCGCGGATCAACGGACACCGCATATCGTGATTCTCAGCGGACGTTCTACCAGACTGCCATTTATCAAGGACATGATTGTTGAATCGACGCAATTGCCACCGCATCGTATTCGCACCCTTGACCAAATTTTGCCGGATTCTCTCAAACTACTGGGTTTTGAAAACATGGACAAATTAGCGGTGGTTTGTGGAGCGCAACGGTTCCGTTTTGGCGATCACGTCCGTTTCGCCACCTTGGCAGATGAGCCTATCTTTAATCGCTATATTGGTACTGTACTTGAAACGCCTAATGGCCTCCAACTCAATCAAATCCACATTCGGCCCGGCGACAGCAAGCCCCAAACGATTACGGTAGCAGTCGAACCTGCTGTAGACGTGCGTATTGGTCATGCTTTCCGCGAGGAGGGTGTTGCCCAAGTGATTGCCAATTTATCCAACCACTCGCACACCGAATGCCACGAAGTGAAGCTCAATATTCTTGACGATTACTCGGTACATATGTCTTCCCATAAGAAGGTTTTTATGTCAGAATGGGCGCCTGGTGGCAATGATTTCATTGTGGATAACTTCAATGATACTGGAAGAATTGACTGTGAGCCGGCGGGCTTTTTGAAACGCATTGTTTCACAAACACGTCGGAGCGGCTCGCTTTAGCGACTTAATTTTTAGTTTGTAGTAGTCGCTTCAGCGACTTAATCTAATGTTTGTAGTAGGCGCTTTAGCGCCTAAGTTTGTAGTAGGCGCTTTAGCGCCAAAGTTTGTAGTAGGTGCTTTAGCGCCTAAGTTTGTAGTAGGTGCTTTAGCGCCTAAGTTTGTAGTAGGTGCTTTAGCGCCTAAGTTAGTAGTAGGCGCTTTAGCACCTAAGTTAGTAGTAGGCGCTTTAGCACCTAAGTTAGTAGTAGGCGCTTTAGCGCCTTAGTTTGTAGTAGGTGCTTTAGCGCCTAAGTTTGTAGGAGTTGTTTAGCGCCTTAGTTAGTAGTAGGCGCTTTAGCGCCTAAGTTTGTAGGAGTTGTTTAGCGCCTTAGTTAGTAGTAGGTGCTTTAGCGCCTAAGTTTGTAGTAGGAGCAAAAGCGCCTAAGTTTGTAGTAGGTGCTTTAGCGCCTTAGTTTGTAGTAGGCGCTTTAGCGCCTTAGTTTGTAGTAGGCGCTTTTTTGCGTGCGTTTGTAGTAGGCGCTTTAGCGCCTAAGTTTGTCGTCGTCGATGAGAGTTCGCCTTTAGTGGGCCAGTTCGTCATCGGCGAGAGTTCGCCTTTAGCGGGCTGGTTCGTTATCGGCGAACGCTCGCCTTTAGTGGGCCAGTTCGTCATCGGCGAGCGTTCGCGTTTAGTGGGCCGGTTCTTCGTCGATGAGAGTTCGCCTTTAGTGGGCCAGTTCGTCATCGGCGATTGATCGCCTTTTAGAGCCATTCTCAACTACTGAGTGTATATATACTCAAGATGGGAACAAATTGGACTTTTTGAGAAACCAAAATAACGAAAGGGGCGTTGCCCCTGCAAGCCCCAACGGGGCGATCTTAATAGCCAGGGGCATCGCCCCTGGCTGCAATAATACGTCATTAAACCGTCATAAAATTCCAAGTTATGGCCACGTTGAGTATACTTGGTTGGCTTGGCAAACCAGGACAAGCGTTAGTCAGTACCATTAATGCCGATTATTTAATTAACCGGTAATCACCGGAAATGCAAGCGTTTATCGGATGGCTACGTGATGTTTTTACAGAGGAAAACACTTTTGGAACGTGCGATGCTTGAGTCAGTTTATCTTAAAAAGATTAGGTTTTTCAACGAGTTAATTGTTTTTAACCGTCATCGGCCGAAGAGAAATCAGATTTATTGAAGAAATAGGATTTTAGGCCGTAATCGGCCCTCTAGGGCCATCGCGTTAATTTTATTGTTAAATCAATCACATCAATGAGTTATCAATCAAAGTTAAAATGTTCAAAAACTGATTGATTAAAACCGTGCGATGGCCCTCAATTCCAACCGCACAAGCCGTAATCTCGCTTAAGCACAGTTACCGAAACGCCGTAACGAGCGAAGCGAGATAAACTTTCGTTCCGAGCGAAACGAGATAAACTGTCGTCTCAAGCGAAGCTAGATAAGTTTGGTTGAAAGCTAAGGGAGGAGCGTGAAAATAATATACCCATAGAGAAAAAAAGTTTTTTGTGTGGGTATTTTATTTAGCCACAACTCACATAAAGATTAAGTCGCTAAAGCGACTACTACAAACTTAGGCGCTAAAGCACCTACTACAAACGCACGCAAAAAAGCGCCTACTACTATATTAATCTCGTACCAAAGGGGCTGACTTTAAAATCTCTATTAGCCCTGAAGGGGCGTATTATTAAAGCCAGGGGCAACGCCCCTGGAACTATTTATAATTCTTTGAGCAGTAGCCCACACGCCACTTCGTCTGATGCTGGGGCGCGAACTCGCACTGTATGTCCTGAACCGGGTGCTACGGTGATATTTTCACCTTGTTGATTTTCAAGGTGTTCTAAGGTAAAGTGTAAATTTCCTTGGGGGCGCATGAGTTCTAAGTTGTCTCCGAGTTCAAAATGATTTTTGACGGCTATTTCTAATAGCCCCGTTTTCTCGTCATGCCCTAACACTTCTCCCACAAATTGTTGAGTGTTATTTGATCCGCCGATGTGGTAGTTTTGATAGTTTTGAGATTCAGAAGGCTGATGGCGGCGATAAAAGCCTTCTGTGTAGCCGCGGTTGGCTAATTTGTCTAGTTCGGCCATCAGTTTTTTATCAAAGGGTTTACCTGCCACCGTGTCGTCAATGGCTTGGCGATAAACTTGCGCGGTTCGCGCTGCATAGTAATGAGATTTTGTCCGCCCTTCTATTTTAAGTGAATCTATCCCAATTTCCATTAAGCGGCCTACTTGTTGAATAGCGCGTAAGTCTTTGGAATTCATAATATAAGTGCCGTTTTCATCTTCAAAGATGGGCATGTATTTACCGGGGCGATCTTTTTCTTCTAATAAATAGATGCCCGATTCATCTTCTTTGGCTTGATGCAGTTTGTAATTCCAGCGACAGGCATTGGTGCAAGTGCCTTGGTTGGCGTCGCGGTGATTGATATAGCCTGAGAGTAGGCAGCGGCCGGAATAGGCGATACATAAGGCGCCATGTATAAAGACTTCTAGTTCTATGTCGGGGCATTGTTGGCGAATTTCGGCGATTTCTTCTAATGAGAGTTCACGCGATAGGATGATGCGAGTGATGCCAAGCTGTTGCCAAAATTTGACGGCGGCGTAATTCATGGTGTTGGCTTGCACGGATAAGTGAATGGGTATTTGAGGCCAACGTTCAAGCACTAGCATAATTAAGCCGGGATCAGCCATAATTAGCGCGTCGGGCTGCATTTCGATGATGGGCGTTATGTCGGCGATAAAGGTTTTTAGTTTGGCGTTATGGGGTAAAATATTGGTGGTGACATAGAATTTTTTGCCTTGGGCGTGGGCCTGTTGGAGGCCTCGTTCTAAGTTATTGAGTTTATTAAAGTCGTTTTGACGCACTCGTAGGCTGTAACGCGGTTGCCCAGCATAAACGGCGTCGGCACCGTAGGCGATGGCGTAGCGCATGTTTTTGAGGGTGCCGGCGGGTGAGAGTAGTTCTGGTTTTTTCATTGTTATCGTGAGAGTACAACGGATTTTGGGAATAAACGGATTTTTATAGGCATTTTTGAGTGCCCCTGATGAAGATTTAGGCGAATTTTCGACGCGATCTGATGCATTTCTAATGAGCGGGCATATGTACGTTCCGTATATCGTCTTGCTAAAAACCTCTAAGGTTTGGTAAACCTTGGATATTTGCGGAAAAAACCTCCAATGTTTTGTAAACATTGGAGGTTTCTGGAGGTTTTAATCGGGCCCGTTAATCATAATCTTTATAAGGTTCTTCTTCAAAATAATCTCTGTTTCCACGCCGATTGGCTTGGTTACTCAACGGTGCTTGACTCAGATGGCACAAGTATTGACGGTATTTTGAGTTTGTCATATCGTTTGAATAACCTCAGCCCGGTGTCGGATGTCGTTATCACATTTGACGCCGGGGCGTAGTAAGCTTGCGATAGTGTTCAGCTCGCCTTTGGTAGCGGTTTGGGTAGACATCGCATTGTGTTCTTCTTGACGGATGTCTTCTCCAACATTGGGGATAATCAGAGAAACCTTGCCACCAGTGATTTCTTGAATGCTGCGATCCAAACGCTGGTAGTGTGTCGCCGACTGATTCAGTTTCAAGCAGTTAGCCACGACATTTGTCACAAAGGTGCATGGATCGACGTTAGCATCCAGCGTGTCGAGTGCGGCTTCTTCTACTGATTTCATACTCAATAAGACGGTTTTTATTTTGTCAATCACGTCGTTGGTGGTGGCATTAGGCGGCCGCGATTCTTGGATTGGCTCGGCCGCTGTGTTGACTGTGGGTTTTGTCTCCGGCGGTGCTTGAAGTGCCTTTTTGGGCCGTGCTGGTGCTGGTGTTTTATCTTTCAGATAAGGGTTTGTTTTTGTTGAGAATTCAAGCTGATCGGCCACAGTTCTCTGGAATTGATCGGTGCCAAAATAAAGATTCAGTTGTTGTCTGACAATGTTTTCAACACTTTCACTTTTTGAAATGTTTTGTAACTTTTCTGTCTGGGCGAGCAGTTTTTGCCGTATCACTTTTTCTACGGCATCAGCAAATTCGGCTTTCGACACGTAAGAATACATCATGGAAGCGGACGAGACTTGATTCCCGCCACGGTTACTCGGTGCGGGGTTTTTTTCTAATTCTATCAGCTTTTTATTCATCATCTCGAGTTGTTGCTTTATGTGATGATTTACTGAAGAAAATTCCTTTTCCAACTTAGTTAAGCGTTTTTCCAATGGCTGGACATTATTAGAGTTTGCTAATTCATTCCTTAACGACTTCAATTCATTTTTCGACACGTAGTTGGAAGGTTTGGTAGTCCGGTTGCCAATGGTAGCGGCGGTTTGTTTTATTAGTTGGTTGATGAAACCGGGTTTTTTAGTGCCTTCTTCTGTCTCGTCGTCATCTTCATAATCAAGACGATACGGTGGTTTTTCAGCAGGTAGCCAAACCTCTCGGCCGATAACTGCAACGATAACCACGAACAAAACGGCCAAAAATAGCCACACCCACGAGGAACTCTCTTCCCCATTGCCTTCGTCAAGCTGGGATAAATTCAACTGGTTAAACCAGGTTTTAAACGCCCCGTAAAAATCCTTGTGTTTGTCGTCAGCTTCCCCCAAATAACCGGCCGATTTAAAACTGTCTTGCTCGTCCACCCATTCTTGAAGTTGCTCGATGTCAGTGGTTGGCTCTTCGCCCGGATTGAGAAAACGCGAAAGTGCATTTTTATACTTGTTGTTGAGATCATCTGCCTCTAAATAATGAAGTCGAAAGAGACGATAGTTTTTACTACCATCATACGATTGCCAAGAAGTGTCCTTTACTTTTTGATTAAGTACAAGGAAACGCATGAGATTTGGATCGGGAGAACCACTACTGCGTAATTTTGTCATTTGCTCAATTATGGGCTGCAATTTTTCTTGTCTTATAGCTGCCCAATTATTTTGGGGTGCGTTTTGTGCGGTTTCTGCGATTGCCCAAAGACCGGAAGTTTCTTCTTGATCTTCTAATGTATGTCGCTTTTTGACCTTAACCCCCCCCCCAGGATCAGTTTCAAACTCAATTTCTCCCCGCAACGCATACCAATTTGGTGACTTACCCTCAAGCAACTTGGGGAACATGACAATTTGGAAACGATAAATACCCGGACGCAATAGTGGAAATTGATAGGCCGTTTTCCACAAGCTTTCTCCGTCAAGCTTGTGCGTGACAAAAGCATAGTATGTCACCTCCGCCTCGTCAGCATAACTTGGCGCAAAACTCAGCCCGGCCCACAACAACAGGGTTGCGACCACATAAGCAACTACCTGTAAAATAACGTTTTTTTGGAACATGCTTGCCATAATATATTCTCCATCGTTGGTTGGTAAGTTATCAGTTATCAGTTATCAGTAGGTTAACAATTTAGCCCCAACGGGGCGATATTAATATAGCCAGGGGCAACGCCCCTGGATAGCCAGGGGCAACGCCCCTGGATAGCCATAAACTGAGTTTTTTGTCATGTCTCACGCAGCTAGTACAATGGAGCCATTTCAACAATATTTCGTATCTGTCTTCATTCCAAAAGCGCAATTTGTGATCGAGGCAAAGTATAGATTGAATCACTTCCGCCTTACGTTGAACCATGTTATCACATTTTACGCCGGGGCGTGTTAATGCAACAACGGCATTTAATTTGCCCTTGGTGACGGTTTGTTGGAATACTTTTCAGTGATCGTTCACAGTTATCAGTTTTCAGTTTTTCAGTGATCAGTTTTTCAGTTATCAGTTTTTCAGTTATCAGTTTTTCAGTTATCAGTTTTTCAGTTCTCGGAATCAGTTTTTGTGCCTAAAAAAAGATTCCGAGAATTCAGTTTTTCAGTTATCCGTTTTTCAGTTTACACTGTTCACTGAAAGAAAACTGATAACTGTGAACGATTAACTGTGAACGATTAACTGAAAACGAGAGAACTTATGTCTGCTACCACGTCTCCAAAAAAAGATATTGAAATTCTTGATAAAACCACTTGCTATGAAGGTTTTTTTAAATTAGTCCGCTATCGGCTCAAGCACACACTCTTTGCCGGCGGCTGGAGCCGCGAATTACTGCGCGAAGTGCTAGAGCGAGGCCATGCGGCCGCTGTTTTGCCTTATGATCCAATTCGTGAGCAAGTCGTGATGATTGAACAATTTCGCCCCGGGGCGATAGGACATGCTGACGGCGCTTGGCTATGGGAAATCGTTGCGGGTATTTTGGAGCCGGGAGAAAGCCCTGGTGAGGTGGTGTATAGAGAAGTTGTAGAGGAAGCCGGTTGCCCCGTTTCGGACATTATTCACATCTGCGATTTTTTTGTCAGTCCAGGCAGTACCTCTGAAACGACGGCCCTCTTTTGTGGGCGGGTAGATGCAAGCAAAGCCAGCGGCATTCATGGCGTTGCCTCGGAACATGAAGATATTCAAGTACATGTCGTGTCTTTCGACACCGCCTTGGAAATGTTACAAGCGGGTAAAATTCGTTTTGCCCCGGCTATTATCGCGCTGCAATGGTTAGCCTTACATCGTGACGAAGTTAAGGCGCGTTGGAACGGTTTGTAGTAGTCGCTTTAGCGACTAGTTTGTAGTAGTATTTTGCCCGAACCGAAAGGGCAACCACAAGAAAGGGCAACCACAAGAAAGGGCAACCACAAGAAAGGGCAACCACAAGAAAGGGCAACCACAAGAAAGGGCAACCACAAGAAAGGGCAACCACAAGGGATTGCCCCTACGTAAATAATTAATGATTAATAATTAATTTTTTTCCGGTGTTGTGGTAAGGCTATTAGTTTGCCTCAAGAATATGACAATATGATGAATGTGTCCCACTTATCCGACAGATTTTGAGTTGTCTTGCCGCTTTAAAGCTAAGGTTTCTTTTTCCTGCCCGGTTTTCTTTCTTGATTTGGTAAGCTTTTGTTAATGGCTTACCATTTTATAAATGAAAAATGAAAAATGAAAAATGCAAAATTTTTATAAATTGTTCATTCTTCATTCTTCATTCTTCATTTCCAGGCAAAATTTTTTGCTTAGAAAAACTTTTGCCTGGAATTCCTTTTTTGAGGGCCAGGTTAGCGAATTGATTTGATTGATGGCCCTTTTCCCTAAAAACCTCTAAAAGGACAAGTGGGACACACCCGAAACTTCGCTCGCTGACGCATTGACAGATGAAAAGATTTATGATTTACAAGAAATTACCAATTTAGGGTCAGTTGTTTTTGGACAATTTTCATCAATTTACCCATGGGTAAAATATTCATAACTCATTGATATTAATAGTAGGGTGGGCAAAGTCTTTTTCTTGCCCACCTGCCTTATTGGAAAAGTTAAATTTGTTCCCACGCTGAGTCTATTTAAAAACTTTCCAAATAAAGGCTTGGGCCTTTTAGACGTAACTGATTGAAGACTCAATCAATTTATTTTGTCAATGCGTAAGTCCTAAAAGTGATATCGCACAGCGAAGAACGATGTTATCTCGCTACGCTCGTTACTGCGGATCGAAGCTTAAGCAAGATAAGTTTCAAATCCTAACCGTTTGCAGTATAATTAATTTTTATGAATTGGACCAAGGTCTGCATTCCCTGATTTATTGTCTGAAAAAAAACCTTGCTTGGCCCTTTTTAATTCTTCTGCACGAGTCTGTTTTTATAACTTTAGGACTTACGCACCCAAGATATAACTGTTTGATTTTACAGCTTTTAAAAATTGACGGGGCCGATTAATAAGCAACTGAATACAAAGACAATTTAATTTGTCAAATTAAAAAAGCCATAATTTATCGAGTGTGGCCTCTATTTGAGGTACTTTTCTTCCAGAGCTTTAGCTTTGGACTCCAATGATACAACTGATTGATTTTAAAAATATTAAATGTTTTTCAGTCACATAAAGTCAAGGTCACAGTCCTCAATAACTTTTAATTCCGTCAATAACCCTGTATTTTTTATGGATAAAGGTCGAAGAACTTTTGAGGGCCATGTTGTCATTTGAGTGATTTCAAATTTGATGATGGCCCTCTTTCGTTCGACTCTCAATAATAGCTTTTCTTCTGCACGAGTGTCCAATCGTTTCGTCGGGTAGAAGAGCAAGTACAAAAGATTAGCGGAATTAACGGATTCACTCAACCATTTGATGTACTTTTCTTCCAGAGCTTTAGCTTTGGACTCCAATGATACAACTGATTGATTTTAAGCATATTTAAAGTTTTTCAGTCACATCAAGTCAAGGTCACACTCTAATTTATCATAACTGATTGAGAGAATTGTAACTCTATAACTGATTGATATTAAAGTAGAACTCATATGATGAACACTTTTTTTACTAATAAAAACAAATAAGTGACAGATAACCGGGATTACAAGAATTTACCCATGGCTAAAAACCTTATTCAACCAACTACATTACTTGAACTACTGCGCCTTCGAGCGCAAAACCAACCCAATAAGCGGGCTTATACTTTTCTGGTTGATGGTGAAACTGAAAAAATTAGCTGGACTTATGCACAGTTAGACCAACGTGCGCGAGCCATAGCCTCGGCACTTCAGGACTTGGGGGCCGCCGGCGAGCGTGCCTTGTTACTCTACCCCGCCGGGTTGGATTATATCGCCGCTTTTTTCGGTTGCCTGTACGCGGGTGTTGTGGCCGTGCCCACTTATCCACCACGGCGCAACCGTCTTGATCCTCGTATTCAAGCGCTTGTCGCCGACGCACAGGCGACAAAAGTACTGACCACGACTGACATTTTGTCTGACATGGCACAGCGCCTTGCCCAAGTGCCAGAATTGAAAAATCAGCAATGGCTTGCTACCGATAATCTCGCCGAGGAATTGGCCGATAATTGGCAAGTGTCTGATATCCATAGTGACACGCTGGCTTTTCTTCAATATACCTCAGGCTCGACGGGTACGCCCAAGGGTGTGATGGTGAGTCATGGTAATTTGCTGCACAATGAAGAAATGATTCTGCAAGGATTTGGGCATACCGAAAACACGGTTTTTGTCGGGTGGTTGCCGTTATTCCATGATATGGGGTTGATTGGCAACCTGTTGCAGCCCTTATATCTCGGCATTCCCTCTATTCTTATGTCTCCGGTGGCGTTTTTACAAAAGCCTTACCGTTGGTTGCAAGCGATTTCACGTTTCAAAGCGACGACGAGTGGGGGGCCTAATTTTGCGTTTGACTTGTGTGTTCAAAAGATTACCAAAGAACAACGGGCGCAATTGGACTTGAAAAGTTGGGAAGTGGCTTTCAACGGTGCTGAACCCATCCATGCCCAAACGTTGGAGCGGTTTAGCGAGACCTTTGCTGACTGTGGCTTTCGGCGTGAGGCCTTTTATCCCTGTTACGGCATGGCGGAAACCACGTTAGAGGAAGAGGGTACACGATCTATAGTGGGTTGTGGTCAAACATGGTTAGAGCAGAAAATTGTTATTGTTGATCCCGAATCTTTCCGCCCGTGTTCCGAGCAACAAGTGGGCGAAATTTGGGTGTCAGGGCCGAATGTGGCGCTGGGGTATTGGAATCGAACCGAAGAAACTCAACAAACTTTCCAAGCCTACCTCGCTGATACCGGCGAAGGGCCCTTTTTACGCACTGGTGATTTGGGATTTTTGCAAAACTGTGAATTGTTTGTCACCGGTCGTCTTAAAGATATCATTATCATTCGAGGTGGCAATCATTATCCTCAAGATATTGAATTAACGACAGAAAAAAGTCATCCAGCATTGAAAACCAATAGTGGGGCCGCATTTTCGGTAGAAATCGCTGGCGAAGAAAGGCTGTTTGTTGCACAAGAAGTCGAACGCACCGCGCTTAAAAACTTAAACACGGATGAAATCGTCAGTGCCATTCGTCAAGCTATTGCAGAACAACATGAATTACAAGTTTATACCCTATTATTACTGAAACCGGCAACACTGCCAAAAACGTCCAGTGGTAAAGTTCAACGGCGTACCTGTCAATTAAAGTTTTTAGAAGGGACACTTAAAACAATCGCAACATGGCAACAAGAGATTTCTTCCCAAGAAGTCATAAATGACAATAATTCTAAAAACACAATCCTAAAAGAACAATTAGTAACGGCCGAAGCCATTCAAACTTGGTTATTAACTCAACTTTCTAAGCACTTGAAAATCTCGGCCTCGGAAATAGATATTCGAGAACCACTGGCCCGTTATGGGCTTGATTCTATGACGGCGGTGAGCTTGTCAGGCGAATTAGAAACTTGGTTAGGACGATCTCTGTCTCCCACCCTAGTGTATGATTATCCCAACATTCAAGCGCTTTCTCAGTACTTAGCCCAAAAACAACAATCGGATGACAAAACCACGCGCTTTGGTGAATCGAAAACCGCAAACGAACCCATTGCGATTATTGGCATGAGTTGCCGTTTTCCGGGGGCTCAAGATATTTTTGAGTTTTGGCAATTGTTGCGTGACGGACGTGATGCAATTACCGAGGTGCCTGCCTCCCGTTGGGAAATTAATGACTTTTATGATCCGAATCCCGACATCCCCGGTAAAATGAACACACGCTGGGGAGGATTTTTGGATGAAGTCGCTGAGTTTGATCCAGAATTTTTTGGCATTTCTCCTCGTGAAGCTAACTTGATGGATCCACAACAGCGGCTGTTGCTGGAAGTCAGTTGGGAGGCGTTGGAAAATGCCGGTATTGCCCCAGATAAATTAGCTGGCAGTCAAACCGGCGTGTTTATCGGCATCAGTACCGATGATTATGCCCACTTACAGTCAAAATACCGTGTTACCCCTGACACTTATTCAGGTACTGGTAACGCTTCGAGTATTGCTGCCAACCGTTTATCCTATTTTTTTGATCTACGTGGGCCGAGTATAGCGATAGATACGGCTTGTTCTTCCTCACTGGTCGCCGTTCATCAAGCGTGTTTACATTTACGTCAACGGGAATGTCATTTAGCACTCGCCGGTGGTGTCAATGTTATCTTAAACCCCGACTTGACCATCACCTTTTCGCAAGCCAAGATGACAGCACCTGATGGTTACTGTAAAACGTTTGATGCGAGTGCGGACGGTTATGTGCGCGGGGAAGGTTGTGGTATTGTCGTACTTAAACGGCTCCAAGATGCGGTAAAGGATGGAGACAACATTCTTGCGATTATCAAAGGTTCAGCTATCAATCAAGATGGACGCACTAATGGGTTGACTGCGCCCAATGGTTTGTCACAACAGGCGGTTATTCGTCAAGCCTTAAAAAATGCGAGTGTAGAACATGCCCAAATCAGCTACGTTGAAACCCATGGTAGTGCGACCTCTCTAGGTGATCCCATCGAAGTCAATGCGTTAAAAGAAGTTCTGCTAGAAGATCGTTCAGTCGAACAACCGTGTTGGATTGGATCGGTAAAAACCAATCTCGGCCACTTGGAAGCGGCAGCTGGGATTGCCGGTTTAATTAAAGTGGTTCTGTCATTACTTAAGGGAGAAATTTTCCCTCATCTGCATTTCAAAGAATTGAATCCACTGATTGCTATAGAGAATACGCCGTTATCCATCCCAACAGAATGCCAAACGTATCAACCACACTTTGTTGGGATCAGTTCATTTGGATTTGGTGGCACTAACGCGCATATGGTGTTAGAAAATCCATCAAAGGCCCAGACTGCAGAGCGTTTGGAAACCTCAAAAGTCTTCTCTATGGAACGTCCCAAACATCTGTTTACCCTGTCAGCCAAAAATGAATCGGCATTACGGGAACTGGCACAACGTTATAAAACGTATCTCCAGTCTCATCCAGAAGTCCGTTTAACCGATATTTGTTATACCGTTAATACTGGACGTTCACACTTTGATCATCGTCTGGCTATTATTACTGAGTCCACCGGACAATTGCGTGATAAATTGAGTGCTGTTGAAGAAATGGAAATGGGGAAAATGACCGGTTATACCAAAGGTAAAGCCAGTCAGTTCTCCCCAAAAATCGCCTTCTTATTCCCCGGCCAAGGCTCGCAGTATGTGGGTATGGGCCGTGAACTTTATCAGACGCAACCAATTTTCCGCCAAACACTTGAACGTTGTGATGAAATTTTACGTGCCTATCTACCAAAACCATTGCTGGAGGTTTTATATCAAGAGTCAGATGTTCAGGAAGAAAGGAAGATTATCGTCTCCCGCGGCCGACATTTTTCCCTCCATGAAACCATTTATACACAACCCGCCCTGTTTGCGTTTGAATATGCGCTGGCCAAACTGTGGCAATCATGGGGCATTGAACCCACCGTCGTCATGGGTCATAGTTTGGGTGAATATGTCGCCGCTTGTGTGGCCGGGGTATTTAGCCTAGAAGAAGGACTGCAACTGATTGTTGAACGGGCCCGTTTAATGCAGTCCCTACCGCCTGATGGTGCCATGTTAACGGTGATGGCTGACGAAGCCTACGTACTCAAAGCTTGTCAACCTTACTCACAAGCGATTTCAATAGCGGCCATTAATGAACCCGCTCATATTGTCATTTCCGGGCAAAACAAAGCGATTCAGGCCGTGCAAGCCCGTTTAGAAGCGGACGGCATTAAAACATACCCATTGAACGTTTCTGTCGGTGCCCACTCTCACTTGATGGCACCGATATCGGCCGATTTTGAAAAAATCACTGCCAAGGTGAATTATTCATCGCCAAGGCTAGACATTATTTCCAATCTGAGCGGAAAACAGGTTGAGAAAGATGAAATAACCACGCCCGAATACTGGTGTCGTCATGCCCAAGCACCCGTCAGATTTGCAGCCGGTATGGAAACCCTTCATCAACAGGGTATTGATATATTTGTAGAAATTGGCCCTCAGCCCACCTTATTAGGAATGGGCCGCCAGTGTCTACCCCCTGAAGTAGGCGTTTGGCTACCGAGCTTGCGTCAATGGTACTCCGATTGGCAGCAACTACTCCAAAGTTTAGCTGAGTTATATGTGCATGGCGTGTCTATTGATTGGGCGGGTTTTTACCAAGATTATCCGTGTTGTCGTATTGCATTACCAACTTATCCGTTTCAAAGACAACGTTATTGGTTTGAAACCTCTAAAAATGTCGATTCATTACCAAAACCGGAGACTCAAACTTCCATTGTTGAACTTATCGTTCAAGGTGAAACAGAGCAACTGGCACAACGCCTAGAACAGGTTAGCCATTTATCAGTCGCTCGCGAACAATTATTGTCAGTGCTGGAAGTATTAGTTCAGGAACATCAACAACAAGTCCGGTTCAATACCATACAAGAATGGTTATACCAGTTGATATGGCAATCTAAACCGCGTAGCACAACCCATATTTCCACTGAACCTCAGTCTTCGTCACCCGGCCGTTGGTTGATTTTTGCAGATCAAGGCGGTGTAGGACAAGCGTTAGCACAACAGTTACAAAAGCATGAACAGCACTGTTTTTTGGTTTATGCGGGGGAGACTTACGCTAAAACCGACGACATTTTTTCTATTAATCCAACGGAACCCACTGATTTTGAAAGATTATTGCAAGAAACGCCGGCTAAAGAGGCCGCCCCGTTAAGAGGCATTGTCCATCTGTGGAGTTTAGAAGCGGCATTACCCGATGATTTGACCCTCCAAACCTTAGAACAAGCCCAAACCTTAGGGTGTGGCAATGTTTTGTTGCTAGTGCAAGCCTTGGTTAAACAACACTATGATTCTGCTTTATTATGGTTAGTCACTCGAAATGCCGTGCCGGTAAGAACCCCTATCAGTGGTCTTGCTCAGGCACCCCTGTGGGGACTGGGTAAAGTGGTGGCCCTAGAGCATCCGGAAATTTGGGGTGGCCTGGTGGATTTGGGATTGCCGATGGACAATGACAAATCCAACATGATGGATGACGCAACAGTACTCGTAAACGAAATTCTGGATTCAGACTCAGAAGATCAGATTGCCTATCGAGAAGGACACCGTTATGTCTCGCGTCTGGTACCTAACCACCTGACAGAGTCTTCTTCAGCAATCTCATTGCAAACAGAAGCGAGTTACTTGATTACGGGCGGTTTAGGTGCATTGGGATTGCATGTAGCAAAGTGGATGGTGGCGCAAGGTGCGAAGCACTTAATACTCACAGCACGCCGCGAGCCTTCCCAGCAGAGCCAAGAAGCTATCAATCAACTGCGACAAAGCGGTGTGGAGGTTGTCGTTGGGCTCGCCGATGTGGCTAATGAAGCAGAAATCGCTACCCTATTTGACACAACAGCGAATAACATGCCACCTTTACGGGGTGTTATTCATGCGGCAGGTGTGTCAGAACTGGAAGCTTGCAAAGAGATAGCCCTTAGCACCATGCACGCCGTGCTGCGTCCCAAAGTACAAGGCACTTGGAATTTGCACCAACTCACCCGAAACCTGCCATTGGACTTTTTCGTGTGTTTTTCGTCAATTGCGTCAGTCTGGGGTTCTCAGGGACAAGCGCATTATGCCGCGGCAAACCATTTTCTCGATGTGTTAGCGCACTATCGTCGTGGACTTGGGCTACCGGCCTTAACGATTAATTGGGGCCCTTGGGCCGGGGGTGGCATGACAACCGATGAGGCCCAAACCTTGTTAAAGCGGCTAGGTGTGGCCGCATTGTCACCCGATAGTGCCATAGAAACATTAGCTTATTTACTGGGAACCGATGAATGCCAAAGTGTGGTCGCACAAGTCAATTGGTCGCTTTTCAAAGAATTGTACACCGCACGGCATCAGCGACCGCTGTTTGAACAAATTGAAATACCATTACCGGAAACCACCAAACCACTGGGATTGAGTGCCGAACCGGCGATGGCGCAAATTGTCCAACAATTAGCTCAGAAAAATGCTGGGGAGCGTTTGCCCTTATTAATAGCCCACTTGCAAGGTGAAGTTGCCAAGATTTGTGGATTTGACACCCCCCATCAATTGCCCGTACCAGAAAAAAGCTTTTTGGAACTCGGTATGGACTCCCTAATGGCCGTCGAATTGAAAAACAAACTGGCCGCCCAACTCGGCATTTCCCTACCCGTGAGAGTGGCTTTTGATTATCCTAACATTCAAGCACTGGCCCAATATCTCACTCAAGTTTTGGATTTAGAAACGACAACCGCTACACCAAATCATTCCATCGAACAGACCGAAAATCCCGAATGGGAAGAAGGAGACATCCTATGAATTTAGTCAACTTTTTGCAAGAACTCTCGGCTCAGAAGATCGAATTATTCGTTGAAGATGAACGATTGCGTTACCGTGCGCCCAAAGGTGTCTTAACGCCTAGCTTGTTGTCCAAGATAACACAATACAAATCTGAAATTATCGCGCTGCTGAAAGCACCCAAGGTTTATCCTCTGTCATCGGGGCAACGTGCGCTATGGTTTTTATACCAGTTGGCACCTGAGAGTCCTGCTTACAACATCATGTATGCCGCACGTTGCCGGTCAGATTTAGAGATTCAAACCTTGCGAAAAGCGTTTGAGGTTTTGATGCAGCGCCATTCGATTCTGCGAACGACTTATACGACTAATAACGAGGGTAACCCGATTCAACAAGTTCATCACAATCCCGATGTGCCAGTTAACGTGATCGACGCGAGTGAGTGGTGCCAAGAAGACTTCAATCAGTGGCTGGCGACAGAGGCCGATCGTCCTTTTAATCTGGAGCAAGGGCCGGTGGTGCGACTGTCACTTGTGACTCACTTGTATGACACGACAGCTTTGTTATTAACGGTACACCATATCGCAACGGATCTGTTGTCCCTTGAAATCCTTATCAAAGAATTACAACTGCTCTATCAAGCATTTAAGTCAAATAGGCCAAATCCTCTTCCGTCTTTGAAATGGCATTATCAAAACTACGTTCACTGGGAAACGTCGATGCTTGCCGGCTCTACTGGCGAAAAGCTCTGGAATTACTGGCAGAACAAACTTAGTGATGAATTGCCGGTGCTGAATCTGCCCACGGATCATCCGAGACCCCCGGTGCAAACCTACCGTGGTGCGACTTATGGGTTTTCACTTACTAACAAAATGGCCGGTAAGATGGCGGATCAGATTAGACAATTATGTGAAGAAAGCCACAATACACCTTATATGTTCTTTCTGGCCGTCTTTCAAGTGCTTTTATATCGTTATACCGGACAAGAAGATATTCTGATGGGTTCGCCTATGGCGGGCCGCAACCGTCGAGAATTAACGGAAATTGTTGGTTATTTTGTCAATCAGGTTGTCTTGCGAGCCGAACTTCATGGCA
The DNA here is from genome assembly GCA_002085445.1 of Candidatus Parabeggiatoa sp. nov. 2. Taxonomy (GTDB): domain Bacteria; phylum Pseudomonadota; class Gammaproteobacteria; order Beggiatoales; family Beggiatoaceae; genus Parabeggiatoa. Next base: position 28,271 of record NBMI01000017.1, on the reverse strand, counting down.
ATCCGACTTTCAAGGAACTACTTCAGCGTGTCCATCATCACGTCTTAGAAACGTTGGATTATCAAGACTATCCTTTTGGGCAGTTGGTTGAACGACTTCAAGTGAAAAGAGAGCCGAGTCGCTCTCCGGTGTTTCAAGTAGCTTTTGTCTGGGATAAACTATATAGTTCCAAAAACTCAACCGAAACCACCCATTCAGAAGAATTGATTCTTGAGCCTTTTGCCTTTGAACAGCGGGGTTCCGATTTTGATTTGACCTTAACGATTTTTGAGAAGGAACGTTCTTTCAGTGGTCTCTGGAATTACAATACTGATCTGTTTGAAAAAGCCACGATAACTCGTATGGCAGGCCATTTCAAAACCCTATTAGAAGGAATCATCGCTAATCCCGTTGGGCGGCTATCTCAATTACCGCTGTTGACGGAGGCCGAACAACAACAATTAATCGCTTGGAATCAGACTGAAATGGATTATCCCCGTGACAAAACGATTGTGGATTTATTCCAAGCGCAGGTTGAGAAAACGCCAGAAAAGATTGCGGTGGTTTTTGAAGATCAACAATTGACTTATCTTGAGTTGAATGCAAAAACGAATCAACTCGCGCATTATTTGATGCGTTTGGGCGTTTCTACAGAAACGCTCGTTGGCATTTGCGTGGAACGATCTTTAGAGATGCTGATTGGTTTATTAGGCGTTATGAAAGCGGGTGGGGCTTATATGCCGCTTGATCCCAATTATATCACCTCCCGTTTGCAATTTATGCTGACAGAGAGCCAAGTCCCGGTATTGTTGACTCAAAGTCTTATGCTTGAAAAATTGCCGGTTGGAGAGGCAAGCGTGGTTTGTCTGGATAGCGAATGGGAACAGATTGCGACTTATTCTGATGAGAATCCGGTGAGACTTCGTTCACCCTCTCATTTGGCTTATGTGATTTATACGTCGGGTTCTACGGGCGTTCCAAAAGGCGTTATGATCGAACATCAAGGCATGTTAAATCATCTGTACGCCAAAATTGCCGATCTCAATTTAACCAAAACCGATATTGTCGCCCAAAATGCGTCACAGACGTTTGACATTTCAATCTGGCAATTTCTGGCCATTTTACTGATGGGTGGCCGTGTTCACATTGTCAATGATGAGACGGCCGCCGATCCGGTACTGTTACTCAAACAGGTAGTGCAACAACGGATAACTGTCCTTGAAATTGTACCCTCATTGTTACAAATGATACTTGAAGAAGTCACGCTTCGAGCTGAAACACGTCCTAATTTATCCCAGTTACGTTGGTTAATTTTGACTGGAGAAGCATTACCGCCCCAATTGTGCTTAAAGTGGCTGGCGGCTTACCCGGCCATTCCGTTGTTAAATGCGTATGGGCCGACCGAGTGTTCCGATGATGTCTCACATTACCGTATTGAAAAATCGCCGGGTTTGGAGGTGAGCAACACACCGATAGGGAAACCCGTCAATAATATGCGCCTTTATATTCTTGATGCCGGGTGGCAACCGGTTCCGATTGGTGTGGTGGGGGAACTGTATGTTGGCGGTGTGGGTGTTGGGCGTGGTTACCTGAAAAATCCACAAAAAACGGCCGAAGTCTTTATGCCGGCTCTGTTTGAGCTAGAACCGGGCGCACGTCTCTATAAAACCGGTGACTTAGCCCGCTATTTACCTGATGGCAATATAGAATACTTGGGCCGAGTTGATAATCAAGTCAAATTAAGGGGTTTCCGCATAGAATTGGGCGAAATTGAGGCCACGTTGCTTCAACACAAAACCGTTAAAGAAGCCGTGGTTGTTCTTTATGATAAGGAGAATAACCCGCGTTTAGTGGCCTATATCGTCAGTGATCAGTTATCAGTAGTCAGTGATCATATCGTCAGTGATCAGTTATCAGTAATCAGTGATCAAGTGAATAATGAGGCGAGTGGACAAATCTCACCGATAACGGCTGATAACGGTTCACTGATAACTGAATTGCGTGCTTGGCTAAAAAGCCGTTTGCCAGAGTATATGATACCAGCTCACTTGACGGTGCTTGATAAGTTGCCTTTAATGCCCAATGGTAAGATTGATCGTCAGGCCTTGCCGGCACCTGAATTGGCGGTTGAAGTAGACTCTGTGGCCCCACGAACCGAAACCGAACAGCTTCTGTGTCTGCTCTGGTCCCAAGTGTTGGGTGTTGAAGTCACTCATCTCAATACGCATTTCTTTGAAGCCGGCGGCCATTCTTTGTTAGCCACCCAACTCGTATCTCGCATTCGTGAGCGTTTCCAACTGGAAATGCCACTGAAAGTCGTTTTTGAACGGCCCACGGTTCAAGAACAAGCGCAATGGCTGGCTCAACAACAACGCCAGACTGAATTACCAAACATCACGCCTTTGGGCAAAGGCGAACCACAGGTGTTATCTTTTGCCCAACAACGACTCTGGTTCTTAGCCCAATTGGAAGGCCCAAGTGCCACTTACAATATGCCGGCGGCCTTAACAATTCAAGGAGAATTGAATCTCAGTGCCTTGCAACAGACGTTTATTCATCTAATTGAACGCCACTTAAACTTACGTTTGTGTTTCCCAGAAGTTGATGGGCAAGCAGTTGTGCAGGTGTTACCCGTTTATAACCCGATTTCAATCATAGATTTAAGTCAACTCTCTGACACCGAGCAACCTAGCCAAGTTGAACGCCTAAGAAGGGCACATGCTATGGCCCCGTTTAACTTAACGACGGGCCCGTTGTTGCGCGTACAATTGCTGAAACTGTCAGCCAAAACGCATTGGTTGTTAGTTAATATGCAGCATATTATCAGTGATGGTTGGTCATTGGGTATTCTGATTCGGGGATGGCGCACGTTATATACGGCTTATTGTCACAATCAGAAAGCTGACACCTCGGCACTTCCCATTCAATATCCTGATTACGCTGCTTGGCAAAGACATTGGTTAACGGGTGACATTTTAGAACGTCAACAGGCTTACTGGAAAAACAAATTAGCCGGTTCCCCAGAATTATTGGAATTACCCGTTGATTATCCAAGGCCCGCCGTAATGAGTTATCAAGGCGCCCATTGGCAAACGACGTTACCGGCTGACTTGACGCTCAAGTTGAAACAGCTCAGTCAGCAACAGGAGGTGACGTTGTACATGATGTTGTTGACGGCTTTTTCTATTCTGTTGTCTCGTTACAGTGGACAACCCGATATTTTGGTGGGCTGCCCCATTGCGAACCGCACCCATTATCAGACAGAAGAACTCATAGGTTTTTTCGTCAACACGCTGGTATTACGAACACAGATTCAGGGCGAACAAACCGTCAGTGAATTGCTTAAACAAGTGAGACAAACCGCGTTGGAAGCTTACGCGCATCAAGATATTCCGTTTGAAGTTCTGGTTGAACAACTGAATCCGGCCCGTCATTTGAGTCATTCGCCGCTGTTCCAAGTGATGTTTGTACTCCAAAACGTGCCCACTGAAAGTCTTGATCTGACAGAATTAAAGGTTTCTTTGGTAGAATCAGAGAGTACAATTGCCAAGTTCGATTTAACATTGAGTATCGAAGAACACGATGACATTTTGGTTTGTGATTGGGAATATGCGACGGATTTATTCCGTTCCGATACCCTCAAACATCTGTCCGAACACTTCCAAGTCTTGTTGGAAGGAGTGGTTCACAACGTGGCCCAGTCGGTATCTCAATTACCGCTGTTGACTGAGGCCGACCAACAACAATTAATCGCTTGGAATCAAACACAAACGGATTATCCGCTTGAAGAAAAGACGATAGTTGACTTATTCCAAGAACAAGTCGACAAAACACCGTCCAATCTTGCCGTCGTGTTTGAGGGCCAGTCGCTCACTTATCATGAGCTGAATTTTAAAGCCAATCAGTTAGCACATTATCTGATTGAACAACGCGTTCAAGCCGAAACCTTGGTCGGGATTTGCGTGGAGCGTTCGTTAGAGATGGTGATTGGCTTGTTAGGTATCCTGAAAGCAGGCGGTGCCTACGTGCCACTTGATCCGGATTATCCTGCACCACGCCTACAATTCATGCTGGAAGATAGCCAAATACCGATATTGTTAACTCAAACTCATCTCATTGAGCGGTTGCCAGCACCGAGGGCGCTGGTGGTCGCTTTGGACAGCGAGTGGGCCACCATAGCGGCTTATTTTGCTGAAAATCGGGTTCGGCAAAAAACGGGGCATGAACATCTCGCTTATATGATTTATACGTCGGGTTCTACGGGAAAGCCGAAGGGAGTGATGATTGAACACCGCGCCATTGCTCAACATATTCATAATTCAATTCAAAGCTACCAAATTCAGCCAAGTGATCATATCTTGCAATTTGCGTCTTTGAATTTTGATGCCTCAATCGAGCAAATTTTCAGTGCTTGGTGTGGCGGTGCCCGGTTAGTTTTACTCAGCACTAATCGCTTACCGACGGGGGAACTTTCCATTCTGATAGAAAAAGAATCTCTCACCATAGTTGATCTGCCACCCGCTTATTGGCAACAACTGTTAACTGAAGAGGCTCAGACTCCCAGTTTGGCCTCACTTAAATTACTCATTTTGGGTGGTGAAGTTCTTTCCTCGCAATTGGCATATCAAACCCGTCAAACTTTATCTAACCAGACAAGAGTTTTGAATGCTTATGGCCCCACTGAAGCCACGATAACAGCGACTTTGTTTGAGATAACTGAACCGTCATCTGAGCTGATCACTTCAGCAACTTCAGCAAATACGCCTATCGGTCAACCCCTATTAGGCACCCAAATCTACATTTTAGATGCCTACCACAACTTGACACCGCTAGGCGTTCCCGGCGAACTATGCATTGCTGGCGTGGGATTAGCGAGAGGTTATCTTAATCAGCCTGACTTGACTGCCGAAAAATTTATTAAAATTGAACTGTTTGGAAAACAGAAACGAATCTATAAAACTGGCGATTTAGCTCGCTGGCGTGAGGATGGCAATCTAGAATACTTAGGCCGCCTAGACCATCAAGTCAAGCTGCGAGGATTTCGCATCGAACTTGGCGAAATCGAAGCGACGTTGACTCAGCATGAAGCCGTTACCGAGGCCGTGGTAGTGTTTATCAAGGACGAAGGCAATCCTCGTCTAGCCGCTTATCTCACGTTAGCCACACCGACAGACGACATCGCTCAAGTGTTGCGAACTTGGCTCAAAGCGCGTTTACCAGACTATATGATTCCGGCCCACGTCATGGTGTTGGAAAAATTGCCCTTAACGCCGAACGGAAAAATTGACCGAAACGCGTTGCCGGCCCCCGATTTAGCTGCCACCACCAAGCACTCCCAAGCACCACGCACCGACACAGAACAACGTTTAGTTGAAGTGTGGCAGCACGTCCTCAAACAAACCGATATTGGTATTCAGGACAACTTCTTTGAGCGCGGTGGCGATTCTATCTTAAGTATACAAATCGTGGCTCGTGCCCGTGCTGTGGACTTAGAACTTAGTCCGCGTGATATATTCCAGCACCAAACCATCGCTGAACTGGCACAAGTGGTACGCACGGGTACAACGTTGGTGGCCGAACAAGGCTTAGTCACCGGGCAAGTGCCACTGATTCCGATTCAACGCGCCTTCTTTGCCCATCAACCGGCCGAACCATGGCACTTCAATCAAGCGGTATTACTCGCCGTGCCAAAGCACCTGAACGACGTAGCCCTACAAAAAGCGTTAGCGGCAATTCTTGAACATCACGATGCCCTACGTCTCCGTTATCATCAAGTGGATGGTGATTGGCAACAATGGCAAACGATGCCAAGCGACGAATTACCGTTCCATCAGGAAGATTTGAGCCACTTAGAAGGACAAGCGCAAACCCAAGCCTTAAAGGAACGTGTTGACTTTTGGCAAGCCAGTTTGAATTTGGAAACTGGCCCGCTGGTGCGTTTAGTATTCTTCCAGTTAGGAACACAGGCCCGTTTGCTCTGGTGTATTCATCATCTTGCGGTAGATGGCGTGTCTTGGCGTATCTTACTGGAGGACTTACAAACCGCTTACCATCAGGCTTTGGCCGATGAGCCCATTCGTTTGCCGAACAAAACCAGTGCTTTTAAGGTGTGGGCGGAACACTTAACCCAGTGGGCCGAAAGCGACGCGTTGGCTGCACAAACCAACGATTGGCATCATTTGCCAATGGTCAACCCGTTACCGATAGATAACCCGAACGGTCGCAATCGGATGGCCGATACCCAACATTACACCATCCGTTTGTCAGCTGAAACCACCCAACGCTTACTCACTGAAACCCCGGCTGCTTATCGCACTCAAATCAGTGATGTGTTGCTGACGGCATTAATGCTGACGTTGCAGGCTTGGACGGGACAAAAGCAACAGCTCATAGACCTTGAAAGTCATGGACGTGCTGAGCTTTTTAATGAGATTGACTTATCACGCACTGTCGGTTGGTTTACGTCACTTTATACTTGGCCACTGACACTGCCAATGGAAACGGATTTAGGGCATGCCTTAAAAGCGATTAAAGAGCAGCTACGGCAAATCCCCGATGAAGGTGTCGGTTATGGGGTATTACGTTACCTGTGTGAAGAAAAGTTACCGCAAGGGCAAATTCTCTTTAACTATCTAGGACAATTTGACCAAAGTTTGTCAGAGAATGACTGGGATTTTGCGACCGAAGACAGCGGACTGAGCCACAGTTTACGGGGAGAACGCGAACATTTGATTGAAATCAACGGCCAAACAGCTAACGGCTGTTTAAGCCTGACTTGGAGTTATAGTGGTGAACAGTATCAAGCGCAAACGATTCAACAATGGGCGGATAACTACCAGCAACAACTTCAGCATCTGATTGAACATTGTGCGGCACATTATGGTTACAGCCCTTCAGATTTTCCGTTGGCCGCACTTTCCCAAAATAAGCTCGATCAGATCGTTCACGCTTACAATAATAACATAGCCGATATCTACCCACTCTCTCCAATGCAACAGGGGATGTTATTTCATACCCTCTATGCGCCTGAGAGTGGGATTTATTTTGAACAATTGCATTGTGGTTTAGTCGGCGCTCTCAACGTCACTGCCTTCCGCCAAGCTTGGCAAGCACTCGTTGACCAACATCCGATTCTCCGCACCGCTTTTTGGCACCAAGGCGAACAACTGCAGCAACTGGTTTATAAACAAGCTCAGTTGCGTTGGCAGGAATTCGATTGGCGTGACCGATCGGCCGAACAACGCACTCAAGAATTACAAACCATACTCACTTTGGAACGACAACAAGGCTTTGAATTGACAGGCGCCCCGTTAATGCGTGTTCAACTCATTCGGGAAACCGACCAAAAATACCGTTTGGTTTGGCATTTTCACCACCTGCTGCTGGACGGTTGGTGTTTACCTATTTTGTTTACCGAACTATTTGAGGCTTACCAAGCGTTTTGCAATCAACGGCAGCCGAGCCTACCTTCCAGTCGTCCTTATCGAGACTATATCCATTGGTTAAGCCAACAAGACTTTCAAGCGGCCAAATCCTATTGGCAAGCGCAACTGCACGGTTTCTACATGGTGGGCCGGCGAACTACCAACGACCAACCGGCCGACTACCAAAAACAAAGCCTGAGGCTTGAAGCCGAATTGACGGGGCAGTTAGAACGTTTTAGCCGTCAACATCGTTTAACCGTCAACACGCTGGTACAAGGCGCGTGGGCGTGTTTGTTAAGTCGTTATAGCGGTGAAACTGACGTGGTTTTTGGGGTGACCACGTCGGGTCGGCAGATTCCGCTCTGGGGTTGTGACCGGATGTTGGGCCTGTTTCTTAATACCTTACCCTTGCGGGTTCAAGTAGATCGTTCCGATCTGATTGACTGGTTACTGTCGATCCAACATCGCCAACAACAAAATGACCAATATGCTTACACGCCCTTAGTCGATATTCTTGGTTCCAGCGACGTGCCCGGTGGCGTAGCCCTGTTTGAGACTATTGTTGTGTTTGAATACCAAGTTGATGACAGACTCAAAGATGACTCCTTCAAACACGCGGAATCTGTTTCCATCACGGAAGTTCAAGGGATTGAATATACTAACTATCCCATCACGTTGGCCGTGATACCGGGGCCGCGATTACACTTCAAACTGACTTATGATGCCAAGCGTTTCAGTTCAACAAGCATAGAACGGATGCTGGCTCATTTGAGCCGCTTGCTTTCTGGAATGGTGAATCATCCCAACTCGGCACTGCATCAATTACCCCTATTGACTCCAGCCGAACAACAACAATTAATCGCTTGGAACCAAACACAAACGGATTATCCGCTTGACAAGACGATAGTTGACTTATTCCAAGAACAAGTCGACAAAACACCGTCCAATGTTGCCGTCGTGTTTGAGGGACAAAAGCTCACTTATCAGGCACTGAATTTCAAAGCCAATCAGTTAGCACATTATCTGATTGAAAAAGGCGTTTCTGCCGAAACCTTGGTTGGGATTTGCATGGAACGATCTTTAGAAATACTGATTAGTTTCTTAGGCGTTCTGAAAGCGGGTGGGGCTTATCTGCCGCTGGCTCCTAATTCTCTCGCTCCCCGTTTGCATTTTATGTTGACAGAAAGTAAAGTGCCGGTGTTGTTGACTCAAAGTCTTCTGCTTGAAAAATTGCCGGTTGTAGAGGCAAACGTGGTTTGTCTGGATAGCGACTGGGAACAGATTGCGGCTTATTCTGATGAGAATCCGGAGAGACGTTGTTCACCAGACAATTTGGCTTATGTGATTTATACGTCTGGTTCGACGGGCGTTCCAAAAGGCGTTATGGTTGAACATCAAGGTATGTTAAATCATCTGTACGCCAAAATTGACGAGATCAAGTTAACCAAAACCGATATTGTCGCCCAAAATGCGTCACAGACATTTGACATTTCAGTTTGGCAATTTCTGGCCATTTTGCTGATGGGTGGCCGTGTTCACATTGTCAATGATGAGACGGCCGCTGATCCGGTACTGTTACTCAAACAGGTGGTGCAACAACGGATAACTGTCCTTGAAATTGTACCCTCATTGTTACAAATGATACTTGAAGAAATCACGCTTCAAGCAGAAACACGTCCTAATTTGTCCCAGTTACGTTGGTTAATTTTGACTGGAGAAGCATTACCGCCCCAATTGTGCTTAAAGTGGCTGGCGGCTTATCCAGCTATTCCGTTGTTAAATGCGTATGGGCCGACCGAGTGTTCCGATGATGTCTCACATTACCGTCTGGAAAACTCGCCCGGTTTGGAGGTGAGCAACATACCGATAGGCAAGCCCGTTAATAATATGCGCCTTTATGTTCTTGATGCGAGCGGGCAACTGGTTCCAATTGGTGTGGTGGGTGAACTGTATGTTGGCGGTGTGGGGGTTGGACGTGGTTACCTGAAAAATTCTCCAAAAACCGCCGAGGTGTTTGTTCCGGATAGGTTTAGCCAAGAATCCGGCGCACGTCTGTATAAAACCGGCGATTTAGCGCGTTGGCGTGAGGATGGCAACTTAGAATACTTAGGCCGCATCGACCATCAAATTAAACTGCGCGGTTTTCGCATCGAGCTGGGCGAAATCGAAGCCACGTTGACTCAACATGAAGCCGTTACCGAGGCAGTGGTAGTGCTTATCAGGGACGAAGGCAATCCTCGTTTAGCCGCTTATATTACGTTAGCCACACCGACAGACTACATAGCTCAAGTGTTGCGGACTTGGCTCAAAGCGCGTTTGCCAGACTATATGATGCCGGCCCACATCATGAGCTTGGAACAACTACCGTTAACGCCGAATGGTAAGATTGACCGAAACGCGTTGCCGGCCCCCGATTTGGCCCAACCCGACGTGCTCAAAGAACCCCAATCAGAGGTAGAGCGTTTACTCAGTCAAATTTGGTCGCAAGTCCTTGGTTATGAGATCAGCAACACCAAAGCCGACTTCTTTGAAGCCGGTGGGCACTCGCTGCTGGCCACCCAACTGGTTTCACGGATACGTGAGCGTTTTGCGGTTGAGATGCCGCTGAAAAAAGTCTTTGAACACGCACTTCTTCAAGAACAAGCACAGTGGTTGGCGCACCAACAACGTGGCATCTCGTTACCACCTCTGACACCGTTAGCCGAAGGCGAACCGTTGGTACTGTCTTTTGCTCAGCAACGGCTCTGGTTCTTGGCGCAACTCGAAGGGCCGAGTGCTACCTACAATTTGCCGGCCGCGTTACGGATTGAAGGCGAATTGTCTCAAGGCGCATTGCAACAAAGTTTCATCTCTCTGATTGAGCATCATGTTAACTTACGCCTGTGTTTTCCCGAAGTCGATGGACAAGCCACCGTGCAAGTGTTAGCGGTTTATAATCCTTATGGCCTGATCGATTTAAGTGCGTTACCTTTGGCACAACAACAAGGCCTTGCTAACCACATCATTGAGGCTTTCGCGAGTGCCCCGTTTGAGTTAACCAACGGGCCACTGATGCGGGTACAGTTACTCAAACTCTCTACCCAAGAACATTTCTTATTAGTCAATATGCACCATATCATCAGTGATGGTTGGTCAATCAGTGTTCTGGTTCGTCAATGGTCCAAACTTTACTTGGCACACCTCCAAAACCGTGCTCCCCAGTTACCTGTTCTGTCGATTCAATACCCAGACTATGCCGCTTGGCAACGAAATTGGTTACAAGGTGAGTTGTTAGAGCGTCAACTTACCTACTGGAAAGAACAACTGGCCGGGGCCCCGGCCTTATTGGAATTACCGACGGATTACCCTCGGCCGGCGGTCATGAGTTATCAAGGGGCTCAGTTACAAACCCGATTACCGGCTGAATTCACAGCGCGTTTGAAGTCGTTCAGTCAACAGAACGGTTTTACATTATACATGACATTGTTGGCCGCGTTTCATATTTTGTTGTCTCGTTACAGTGGACAAGCCGACATTTTAGTCGGCAGTCCGATTGCTAACCGCACGCATCAACAGACGGAAGACTTAATTGGCTTTTTTGTTAACACGTTGGTGTTACGCACACAGGTTAACTCAAAAGTGCCGGTTACTCAATTGCTTCAACAAGTCCGACAAACGGCCCTACAAGCGTATGCCCATCAAGATATTCCGTTTGAATACCTAGTTGAACAACTGAACCCGGCCCGAAGCCTCAGTCACTCGCCATTGTTCCAAGTGATGTTGGTGTTACAAAATGCGCCTGAAGAGCAACTTGAACTCGGAGGCTTAAAAGTCTCGAATGAAGACAGCGAGAGTACCATTGCCAAGTTTGATTTAACACTCTCTATTACTGAACACGATGAGGTGTTGGTTTGTGAGTGGGAGTATTGTACAGATTTGTTCAGGGAAGACACTATCAAACGTCTGTCCGAACACTTCCAAGTCTTATTAGAAAGTATTGTCAATAATCCCGCCATGTCAGTTTCTCAGTTACCACTTTTAACCCAGGCGGAACAACAACAGTTAATGGCTTGGAATCAAACACAAACGGACTATCCGGTTGAGAAGACGATAGTTGACTTATTCCAAGAACAAGTCGAAAAAACAGCCTCTAATATCGCCGTCGTTTTTGAGGGACAAAAGCTCACTTATCATGAACTGAATAGATACGCCAATCAGTTAGCACATTATCTGATTGAAAAAGGCGTTCAAGCAGACACCTTAGTCGGGATTTGCGTGGAGCGTTCATTAGAAATGGTGATTGGCTTGTTGGGAATCCTGAAAGCAGGTGGTGCTTACGTGCCGCTTGATCCGGATTATCCAGCGCCACGCCTACAATTCATGCTGGAAGATAGCCAAGTACCGGTACTGTTAACTCAAAGTCATCTCATTGAACGGTTGCCAACACATCAAGCAAAACTCGTTGGTTTGGACCGCGAGTGGGCCATGATAGCGGCTTATTCAGGTTCCAATCCGGAGAAACAAAGTGGGCCAGAGAATTTGGCTTATGTGATTTATACATCTGGTTCGACTGGGAAGCCAAAGGGAGTGATGATTGAACATGCCGCCTTGATTCACTTTATACACTCAGCCGTCAAAATTTACCCCATTTATGAAGAAGATAGCGTGTTACAATTTGCGTCTATCAACTTTGATACGGCCGTGGAAGAAATTTACCCCGGTTTGACGCAAGGTGGGCGTTTAATTTTGCGTGACAAAGGGATGCTGGACACTGAGCATACCTTCTTACAGACTTGCCAACATAAGGCGGTGACGATTTTAGATTTACCAACGGCTTACTGGCAACAAGTGATAACTGCACCAGACAGCAAAAATAATTGGCCAGAGTCGGTGCGGTTAGTCATCATCGGTGGCGAAGCAGCCTCTCTACAACATGTTAAGTATTGGCAACAAACCTTTAGCCAACAGGTTCAACTACTTAATACCTACGGCCCGACCGAAGCGACTGTAGTCGCAAGTACTTATAGACTAACAGAATCCGTTTCTCATCTTCCCATTGGTAAGCCAATCTTGGGCACCCAAATCTACCTGTTAGATGCCCATCACAACCCAACCCCTATCGGCATTCCCGGCGAGCTGTGCATTGCCGGGAGAGGATTAGCCAGAGGCTACCTCAATCGCCCCGAGCTAACGCTTGAGAAGTTCATTGAACTAGATATCTTTGGGGAACAGAAACGTCTCTACAAAACCGGCGATTTAGCACGCTGGCGTGAGGATGGCAACCTAGAATACTTAGGCCGCCGAGACCATCAAGTCAAGCTGCGCGGTTTTCGCATCGAACTGGGCGAAATTGAAGCCACGTTGACTCAGCACGAGGCTGTTACCGAGGCCGTGGTGGTGCTTTTCAAGGACAATGGTAATCCTCGTTTAGCCGCTTATATTACGTTAGCCACACCGACAGACGACTATGCTAAAGTGTTGCGGACTTGGCTCAAAGCGCGTTTGCCAGACTATATGATGCCTGCTCACATCATGAGTTTGGAACAACTGCCGTTAACGCCGAATGGTAAGATTGATCGAAACGCGTTGCCGGCTCCCGATTTGGCTCAATCCGACGTGGTAGTTGAACCCCAATCAGACTTCGAGCGTTTACTCTGTCAAATTTGGTCTGAAGTCCTTGGTTATGAGATCAGCAACACCAAAACAGATTTTTTTGAAGCCGGTGGGCACTCGCTGTTGGCCACCCAACTGGTTTCACGGATACGTGAGCGTTTTACGGTTGAGATGCCGCTCCAAAAAGTCTTTGAACACGCACGTCTTCAAGAACAAGGGCAGTGGTTGACGCACCAACAACGTGGCACCCCGTTACCGCCTCTGACACCGTTAGCCGAAGGCGAACCGTTGGTACTGTCTTTTGCCCAACAACGGCTCTGGTTCTTGGCGCAACTCGAAGGGCCGAGTGCCACCTACAATATGCCTGCGGCGTTACGTCTTTCCTGCGAATTGTCGGTCAACGCATTGCAACAAAGCTTCATATCTCTGATTGAACATCATGTTAACTTATTACCTTTGGCACAACAACGCGTTGCCAACCACCTCATTGAACTTGAAGCAAATGCCCCGTTTGAGTTAACCAGCGGGCCACTGATGCGGGTAGAGTTACTCAAACTCTCTACCCAAGAGCATTTATTATTATTCAATATGCACCATATCATCAGTGATGGTTGGTCAATCAGTGTTTTGGTTCGTCAATGGGCCGAACTTTATTTGGCTTATGTCCAAAACAGTGTGCCCGAGTTACCGGCCATGTCGATTCAATACCCAGACTATGCTGCTTGGCAACGGAACTGGTTGCAAGGTGAGTTGTTAGAGCGTCAGCTCAGTTACTGGAAAGAACAATTGGCCGGGGCCCCGGCCTTATTGGAATTACCGACTGATTACCCTCGGCCGGCCGTTCTGACTTATGAAGGTTCCTACTTACAAACCCGCTTACCGGCAGAACTCACAGCACGTTTGAAGTCGTTCAGCCAACAGAACGGTGTCACTTTATATATGACATTGCTGGCCGCGTTTCAGATTCTATTGTCTCGTTACAGTGGGCAACACGACATTTTAGTCGGCAGTCCGATTGCTAACCGGACGTCAATTACTTAAACAAGTCCGACAAACGGCCTTACAAGCGTATGCCCATCAGGATATTCCGTTTGAATACTTAGTTGAACAACTGAACCCGGCCCGAAGCCTCAGTTACTCGCCACTGTTCCAAGTGATGTTGGTGTTACAAAATACGCCTCAAGAGCAACTTGAACTAGCTGGCTTAAAAGTATCAGTTGAAGACACCGACAGTACCATCGCCCAGTTTGATTTAACACTTTCTCTGGTTGAACACGAGGAGGTGTTGGTTTGTGATTGGGAATATCGTACTGACTTGTTCCGCCCTGACACGATAAAACGGATGACGGAACATTTTGAAGTGTTATTAGAAGGCCTCATCAACCAACCGACTCAAACAGTCGGTCAGTTGCCCTTGATAACGTTAACCGAACAACAACAATTAATCGCTTGGAATCAGACACAAGCGGATTATCCTGCTGATAAGACGATAGTTGACTTATTCCAAGAACAAGTCGAGAAAACTCCGTCCAATGTCGCTGTCGTGTTTGAGGGCCAGTCGCTCACTTATCAGGCACTGAATTTTAAAGCCAATCAGTTAGCACATTATCTGATTGAAAACGGCGTGAAAGCCGAAACCTTGGTCGGAATTTGCGTGGAGCGTTCGTTAGAAATGGTGATTGGCTTGTTAGGTATCCTGAAAGCCGGCGGTGCTTACGTACCACTTGATCCGGATTATCCGGCACCACGTCTACAGTTCATGCTGGAAGATAGCCAGGTTCCGGTACTGTTAACTCAAAGTCGTCTCATCGATAGGTTGCCACTCTCAACACCGAAATTCGTTGTTGGTTTAGAGAGTGAGTGGGCCACCATAGCGACTTATTCTAGTTCTAATCCCGTGAGACAAAGTGGGGCCGAGAATCTGGCTTATGTGATTTATACGTCTGGTTCGACTGGGAAGCCGAAGGGAGTGATGATTGAGCATAGAAACTTATGTCACTCGACTTGGACACGACAAACTTACTACAGTTATACGGAATTAAAGGCCTTTTTATTGCTTTCACCCGTGGGTTTTGATAGCTCTGTCGCTGGCATATTTTGGTCTTTAACTCAAGGTGCTAGGCTGGTTTTGCCAGAAAACTCACTTGATTTGAAAAGCTTAACCACACAGGTTTGGAAACATTGTATCAGTCACTTGCTATGTGTACCTACCTTCTATTCGGCTTTGTTATCACAGCCTGAGAGTGACAAACTGACCGGCTTGAAAACCGCCATTATTGCCGGAGAAAGTGGCTCACAAAACCTACTTGTCCAACACGAGGTGAAATTACCCAAGACCAAACTTTTTAATGAATACGGTCCGACAGAGGGCACGGTTTGGTCTAGCGTACATGATTTTAAAAGTCCTCTTTCAAACAGTCAGTGCATAGGCAAACCGATAGCGAACACCCAAATCTACATCTTAGATGCCCATCACAACCCAACCCCTATTGGCATTCCGGGCGAACTATGTATTGCAGGTGCTGGATTAGCGAGAGGCTACCTCAATCGCCCCGAGTTAACGGCCGAAAAATTCATTGAAGTCGATATCTTTGGGGAACCGAAACGTCTCTACAAAACCGGCGATTTAGCGCGTTGGCGTGAGGATGGCAACCTAGAATACTTAGGCCGCCGAGACCATCAAGTCAAACTGCGAGGTTTTCGCATCGAATTAGGTGAAATCGAAGCCACGTTGACTCAGCACGAAGCAGTTAAAGAAGCAGTGGTTGTTCTTTATGATAAGGAGAATAACCCGCGTTTAGTGGCCTACATCGTCAGTGCTCAGTTATCAGTGATCAGTGATCAACTGAATAATGAGGCGAGTGGACAAACCTCACCGATAACGGCTGATAACGGTTCACTGATAACTGAATTGCGTGCTTGGCTAAAAAGCCGTTTGCCTGAGTATATGATACCGGCCCAGTTGACGGTGCTTGAGAAGTTGCCTTTAACGCCCAATGGCAAGATTGATCGTCAAACACTTGAGAAACGGGAAATCAATGCTCAACTGTCAACCGATACGTTTGTCGCACCTCGGGATACCTTGGAATTACAATTAGCCCAAATTTGGGAAGACATTTTGAACGTCCGTCCCATTGGGATACATGATAATTTCTTTGAAATCGGCGGACATTCGCTATTAGCGGTTAGTTTAATGGCTCAAATCGGAAAACAGTTGAACAAATCTCTGCCTTTAGCGACCCTGTTTCAACGGGCCACGATTGAACAATTGGCGCATTTGCTCCGTCAGCAAACGGAGACTCAATTGTGGTCATCCTTGGTAGCCATTCAGCCCAATGGTTCTAAACCGCCTTTTTTCTGTATGCCGGGGGCCGGGGGCAATGTCCTCTATTTATATGAGTTAGCGCGTTTTCTCGGCACTGATCAACCCTTTTACGGTTTACAAGCGGTCGGATTGGATGGTGAATCGGTGCCGCATACGCGTGTTGAAGACATCGCGGCTCATTACCTCAACGATATCCAAACCTTACAAAAACAAGGCCCTTATTTACTCGGTGGTCACTCTTTTGGTGGTCAAGTGGCTTTTGAGATGTGTCAACAATTGCAAAAACAAGGAGAAGAAGTCGCATTACTGATCATTTTTGATACCACCCCATCTATGCAGGCACCGGTGGAAGAAAGGAATTGGGATGAGGCCCGCTGGTTGACAGAAGCGGCTGGAGAGGTAGAGCAGTTGTTAGGAAAAAACCTTGAGGTGTCCTACGAAATACTCCAAGCCCTTGCACCAGACGAACAATTGAACTATTTTAGAAAACGATTAGTTATGGCTAACTGGTTGTCTCCTGAAACCGATCTAAAACAACTTCGTGGCCTGGTAGAAGTTTACAAAGCGAATTGTCAAACGCATTATGCGCCTGAAAATACGGTGAAAGTGCCTCGCATTATACTTTTTAGAGCCAGCGAGAAGCGCGAAGTACACGAAGAACAGAATGAGGTGGTATCGGAAATCCACAACGATCCGACTTGGGGTTGGAGCCAATTTTCTGACAACGTTTTGGTTCATACCGTCCCCGGGGATCATATCACGATGATGACGCAACCTCATGTGCCAGTGCTTGCGGAACAACTGAAAAGTTGCGTTGAACAAGCTTTTGTTTTGGATGAAAGAACTTGACAATGTCAATAATTATGATAGGTGTATGACATCGTTTTGATGTAGATGAGGCTTGCGTATACCACCCAATGTACTTTTGTACACAAATCCATGAGAAATCCATGATAAATCCGATTTTTTGGAAAAATCGGATTTCTTAAGACAAGTAGGACGATTACAACATAGAAGGTGACAATTTGAAACAACAACAAAATGGCATTTTGTCTTTAATTGGTGCGACACCTCTCATTCAATTAACCTCGATTGATAAGGACTTGCCTTTCAGAATCTTTGCGAAATTAGAGGGTTTTAATCCCGGTGGTAGTATCAAAGATCGACCGGCGCTTAACATGATTAAGCAGGCCATGGCAACGGGTAAAGTTGGCCCCGAAACAGTCATCATTGAATCTAGCTCTGGTAATCTAGGTATTGGACTCGCTCAGGTTTGCCTGTATTTTGGCCTCCGTTTTATTTGTGTCGTTGATCCTAAAACAACGACACAAAATCTTGACATTATTCAAGTCTACGGTGCCGAAATCGAGATGGTTTCAGAACCAGACACAGAAACGGGAGAGTATTTACCGGCCCGTCTCAAACGAGTTCAAACGTTGATGGATAAATTTTCGGATAGCTTCTGGCCTAATCAATATCTTAATGAAGATAATCCGGGCGCCCACTACAAGAGTACGTTTTCCGAAATTGTCACCGAACTTGAAAAAGCACCTGATTATCTGTTGGGTGCGGTTAGCACCTGTGGCACCATTATGGGATGTGCTCATTATAATCATGATCACGGGCTGGAAACTAAACTGATCGCGGTGGATGTGGTAGGTAGTCTCATTTTTGGGGGCGATAAGAAACCACGGCTTCTCCCCGGCATGGGTGCCTCGCTCAAATCCCAATTTCTTAAGGAAAGCTTATTAGAAGAGCATGTACATGTGACGGATTTGGATTGTGTGGTAGGTTGTCGGCGTTTGTTGAGAACAGAGGCTATTTTAGTGGGTGGTTCTTCGGGTGGCGTACTCATGGCTTTAGATAAGATCAAGGAGCGGATACCAGCGGGGAGTACTTGTGTGCTAATCTTTCCTGATCGTGGTGAACGCTATTTAGATACCATCTATTCTGATAACTGGGTAGCACAACATTTTGGCAATGTAGAACATCTTTTTACAGGCGGATTTTAAAAATGAAACCAGGTGATCTCTTAATTCTGAAAGGAAATGAGGTAATATCTCTCCTTAAAGGGCGAGAAAAGGAAATTATGCAAGTTGTCGGTGAGGCGTATAAAGTGCATGAACAGGGTGAAAGTGCGTTGCCCCATTCCTCTTTTTTACGTTTTCCCGACAATAATCTGAACCGGATTATTGCACTGCCGGCTTTCCTAGGTGGGGCATTTAATGTTGCTGGCATCAAATGGGTGGCTTCATTTCCGGGAAATTTGCAGCAGGGAATAGACCGGGCATCGGCAACACTGGTTCTTAATTCCGTTGCAACCGGACGACCTGAAGTCTTCATGGATGCTTCTATCATTAACGGAAAGCGAACCGCAGCGAGTGCGGCACTGGCTGCCCGGTATTTACATGCGGATCAAAAATTAACCGGTGTAGGCCTATTGGGCTGTGGTTTCATCAATTTTGAGATTGCGCGTTTTCTAATGGCCACGTTTCCGCAGTTAAAGCGTCTGGTTCTTTATGATATTGACAGAAGCCGTGCTGATTTCTTCAAAGACAAAATACATCGGCAATTTGAACAGATAGAAGAGGTTAGCATCGCTAAGGATATACCGGCGATGTTAAGCGAAACGGAACTGGTTTCTCTTGCTACAACGGTTGGAACACCTTATCTTGCGGATATTTCACCACTGTCAAAAGGTAGCACGATTTTAAATATTTCATTGCGGGATATAACGCAGGAAATCATTTTGCAATGCGATAATGTGGTAGATGACGTCGATCATATCTGCCGTGCTCAAACCTCGCCGCATTTAGCGGAACAACAGGTTGGGAATCGTGATTTTATCCGCTGTTCATTAGCCTCTATTCTGCTGGGTGAAGAACCGGCGCGAAAAAACGGCACTGATATTTCGATTTTCAGTCCGTTTGGGTTAGGTATTTTGGATATTGCTTTGGCTCAATTGGTTTCAAATTTTGCCAAGGAAAGTGAAACCGGCGTGAGAGTGCCCTCTTTTTTACCTGAATCGTGGATTAAGACAGATTAAATAACGGAGAAGTTGCTTGCTTAGGCACTGGGGTCGTTGAATGGGATTGATTCAAATCAATAAATTACATAAGGGCAACCATAAAGGATTGCCCCTACCGTATCATTTGTCCTTGTAGGGGCAATCCCAAGGGGAAAGCCCTTGTCTTTGTAGGGGCAATCCCAAGGGAAAGCCTTTGAGATTGAAGCTTTCCTAAATATTTGAGAAAATGGTGGGTTTCGCTATAGCGGAACCCACCCTACTTTTGACGATTTTTGACTTGTGTATAACGATGAGGGTTGCGCTTGGGGCTATTCACGCAAAAATTTCCGCTGCGGAAACTTTTGCCTGAAAACCCCTTCGGGGTTGGCGCTATTCAGTATTAGCTTTTTTGAAATTATTTTTCTGAACATATCTACTTAAAAAAAAACGGAGTCAAGCACCACCCCACCCTATATCTTTCGTTATGAAAATCTCGCTGTTTGGGTTTGATCCCGTTAGTGTGCTTTATGTAACTATTTGAATTACATCATATTTCATCCAAAATATTTCATCCAAAATCCTTTCATCCAAAATCCTTTTCACCACCTCACCCTATATCTAAAAATTAGGGCTGCTTTTGAGGCAGAAAGTTGGAATCCACTGGCGTATTTCGCTTTACCATCAACGGGCGCATCGCATGTAGGATATTTTGAAAAACATCTTTATGCGCTTGTTCTTCATTGGCAAGCAAGGCCTTGACATGCTCACGCTGCGTGGGCGCGGTAAAACAAGCCGGGCAACTGTCCACAATGACGGGCAATTGGGCTTCTTTTGCAAAATCAGTCGTTTGCCTTTCTCGCGCGAACACGAGTGGACGTATAATCCGCACATCACCAGCATCATTGGTATAATGCGCTTTCATCGTTTGTAAACGGCCACTATACAGGGTCGACATTAAAAAACTTTCTGCTAAATCATCGAGATGTTGCGCTAACGCTAATACGTTACAGTCTTGTTCACGGGCGATGCGGTACATAATACCCCGTTTCATTCTCGCACAATAGGCACAAAAGGATTTACGTTGTAGATGCTTTTTCGCCTGTTCCATGATGGGTTGCGTGGTATAAAAATAGGCTATTCCTAACTCGGCAAGATAGGCTTTAAGCGGCGAAGGGTCAAAACCGGGGATTTGTGGATCCACCGTGATGGCACTAATGGAAAAATGGATGGGGGCATAACGTTGTAAATGCGCTAAAATATGTAACAGGGATAAGGAATCTTTACCGCCCGATAGGCCTAATAAAACCCTATCACCGTCCTCAATCATGGCATAATCTGCAATGGCGCGTCCCACACAACGTATGAGTGATTTAGGTGGTTTTTTGATTAAAGACATAGTATGTGGTGTTCTATGAACGTAGGACTGACGTATTGACAAAATAAATTTATTTAATATTCAGTAAGTTAGGCCTAACAGGCCGGCCGTTATTTTGAACGGTTTAAAATAAAATCAATTGGTTAGTTACCTGATGATGAGTGCGTCAGTCCTAGAACGAAAGGAAAATGAAATTTTTGGTGTGAATGGACGTCCAAGATAAATCTTGGACTCCTCCATTTTTCATTTTTATTAGACTCACTCAAAATAAATCAGTTACGGATAATATCATTATGGATTTTAACGATTTTACAATTTTCGTCCTCGTTTTTTTGGGCATGACAGTCATATTGGTCTTCATGGGTGTAAAATCGGTACCCCAAGGGCAACAATGGACGGTTGAGCGTTTTGGTAAGTACACCAAAACCCTTGAGCCGGGGTTACATCTTATCATCCCGGCGATTGACGTGATTAGCAAGAAATTGAGCATGATGGAAGAAGTCATGGACATCCCGGCTCAAGATGTTATCACGAAAGACAATGCGATGGTGCGTGCAGACGGGGTAGTTTTCTACCAAGTCATCAATGCGGCACAAGCCGCCTATCAAGTCAGTAACTTAACGGATGGCATTAAATATCTGACGATGACCAATATCCGTAGCGTCATGGGATCAATGATTCTGGATGAGGTACTTTCCAAACGCGATCATATCAACGCGCAATTGCTCCGAATCGTTGATGATGCCACCAATCCTTGGGGTGTCAAAGTGTTACGTGTCGAAATCAAGGACATCGCGCCGCCCCAAGATTTGGTCGAAGCTATGGCACGGCAAATGAAGGCTGAGCGTGACAAACGTGCCGTGATTTTGGAAGCGGAAGGGCTTCGACAAGCAGAAATTCTGCAAGCGGAAGGTGAAAAACAGGCCATTATTTTGGAAGCACAAGGGCGCAAAGATGCCGCTTTCCGTGATGCGGAAGCCAGAGAGCGGTTTGCACAAGCCGAAGCTAAAGCGACCGAAGTGATCTCGAAAGCGATAATTAATGGCAATATGCAGGCGGTGAATTATTTGGTCGCCATCAAGTACATGGAAGCGGTTAATCGTCTCGCCACTTCAGAAAATAATAAGCTGATGTTAATGCCTTTAGAAACCGCAGGTGTCATAGGCGCGGTGAGTGGCATTAGAGAAATTGTTAAATTTGCGGCCCGGGAGCCCACCTCAAAGTAAGTGAGTAACAAGTGATGGATGATTTAATAAGCTATTGGCACTGGTGGATATTGGCTGCCACGCTGGTCATGCTAGAATTTTTGGCACTAGGCACATTTGGCAGCTTCTTTTTATGGCCTGCTATTGCCGCGGCAATATTAGGTTGTTTTATGTTGATATTGGAGATTGGCTTTGATTCCCAAGTGACTCTTCCATTTCAAGTACTGATTTTGGCGATGATTTCAGTGGTCAGTGTACTGATAGGCCGCGTCTATTTGGGCAAACATCCTCTGACTAACGATGAACCTTTTCTCAACAAGCGCGGTTCTGAATTGGAAGAGCGCATATGTATCGTGAGCGAAGCTATTGTTAATGGCATAGGCAGAATCCGTGTTGACGATAGCAGTTGGCGCGTGGAAGGCCCCGATTGTCCCGTTGGAACTCAAGTTAAAATCATTGGTTCTGGCGGTGTTCGCCTTCAAGTAGAGCCTTTGTCCCAAAATACCAAATCTTCTGTCGTCAGTAAAATTATGGGTAGTCAGGTAAAAAGTCCTCTAAAAAGTAGTGGGAGCAGTTGACAATGGGACAGTGCAAAGGTACCGGTATAAATCCTGGCCCCTAGCTGGGGTGGTGAAAATTGGGGTGTGTCCGACTTGTCCTTTTAGAAGTTTTTATCGATAGGGCCTTCAAGAAAATCCGCTAACATGGCCCCAAAAACCGCTAGGTTTTAGTCACCTTGGTAGGGCGGATTCCCGTTTTCACGGTTAAGTAAGTACAACGAATTACGCGGATAAACGAATTAAGTACAACGAATTACGCGGATAAACGAATTATACTTTGCACCGGCACAAATTGCGCTTTTGTCATTCCTTGAAGATGTGAGGAATATTCTTGAAATTACTCAATATTTCTCAATTCGCTAGAATGACAAAAATTTCCGTTTATAACGGTGCCCAGTATAAGTACAACGAAACTTCGTTCTGGAACGCCTATATTGTTCCTAAACGAATTAAAATCCACCGATTGATAATCCTCCTATCAAAAAGCGAACAAAACAGATTTATCGAACAATTCATCTCTAATAGCTCGTTTTAATTATTCGTTTATCCATTCGTTTATCCACGCTTGTGTTGTTGTACTCAAGTACTCAACAGAAAAATAGACTTTTATCAATCCTTATCGATAATATAATCGCTATCGTTATTAACAAAGTACCCTGAAAATGGGAATGCGCCCTCAAAAACTTACCAAATCAATTCGCTAACCTGGCCCCAAAAACCGCTAGGTTTTAGACTCCTTGGTATGGTAAGCCATTAGCAAAAGCTTACCAAATCAATTTGAAAACCTGGCCCTCAAAAGAAACTGATTGTTTATATCGTGTTCCAGAAAAATAACTTGGAAAACACATCCGAGGATGTGTTAATAGCTAAATCAATTTGAAAACCTGGCCCTCAAAAGAAACTGATTGTTTATATCGTGTTCCAGAAAAATAACTTGGAAAACACATCCGAGGTTTGCTAAACGAGTGAACGATAGCGGTGCTGAGTATAGCAATTACCAATGACCAATTAGCAAAGTAGAAAATTATGAGTGATTCTGGTGTTATTTCCATTACCCCGAAAGACGCATGGCAACTTCTGCAAGATAATCCTAAGGCAGTGTTGATTGATACACGTTCCGAGATGGAATATTTATTTATAGGCCATTCCAAAGGCGCGATACATATTCCTTGGATAGATGAACCTGATTGGAAAATCAATCCTCGTTTTGCGGCCGATGTGCGTAAAGTGATGCTGGGCGGGGTTGTTTATGATCCTGAAGATAGTCAGATTGACGCGGTTCCTGTATTACTCATTTGTCGTAGTGGGCGCCGCTCCCTAGAAGCCGGGAAAGTTTTAATTCAGGATGGCTTCACCAAAGTCTATAATGTTATTGAAGGCTTTGAAGGCTCTTTAGATGCCGAACATCATCGCAGCACGTTAGGTGGGTGGCGTTTTCACGGGCTGCCGTGGGAACAGTGTTGACAGAAGTCCAAACTTTAGTTTGGCAGTGGAGTCCAAACTTTAGTTTGGCAGCGGAGTCCAAACTTTAGTTTGGCAGTCCAAAGCTTCAGCTTTGGGCTCCATCAGCGGAGTGAGGTGATATGAAAATTGAATCTATTTCTTTGAAAAATTTTAAAACATTTAAGTCGGCTGAATTAAAGAACATTCCACAGATGTGTGTCATTGTCGGCGCTAATGGCAGTGGCAAGTCTTCTTTGTTTGATGTCTTTGGATTCCTAAAAGAGGCTATGAAGGATAATGTACAACAGGCATTAAACAAACGGGGCGGGTTTAAGGAAGTGGTGAGCCGTGGGCAGGAAAATGAAGAGATTGAATTGAGTATTCAGTTTCGTCTGCCGATTGCATATGTGCAAAGACGGGTGACTTACCAATTACAAATCACTCTAAAGAACAAGCAACCTGTTATTAAACGGGAAGTTCTTAGTTATAAGCCTAGTATTCATAGTTCCGCCTCTCATTTACTTGATTTTCAGTATGGAAAAGGTTATGCAGTTACTAACGAGGAAGAGTTTAACAACGATGAATGGATTCGTGAAGAACAGACTTTGGATTCTCCAACTATTCTCGCCATTAATGGGTTAGGACAATTTAAGCGATTTAAGGCTGCTAACGCTTTTCGGCGATTGATTGATAGCTGGCATATTTCTGATTTTCAGATCAACCAAGCGCGGCAAATACAGCAGGATGGCTATGCTGAACACTTGTCTAGGAAAGGCGAGAACCTCTCCCTTGTCGCACAGTTTCTCTATGAAGAACATAAAAATCTTTTTGATAAAATACTTAACAAGCTATCTGAGCGTGTGCCAGGCATCCAACGCGTCGAAGCAAAAACCACCGAAGAAGGACGTGTGCTACTCAAATTCCAAGAGGGTGCCTTCAAGGATCCGTTTTTAGCTCGCTATGTTTCAGATGGCACTCTTAAAATGTTTGCCTATCTGATTTTGTTACATGATCCTTCGCCACATCCCTTATTGTGTGTTGAGGAACCTGAAAATAAATTGTATCCACAGTTGCTTTATGAACTCGCGGAGGAATTTCGGTTATATTCACTGCGTGGTGGACAAGTATTGGTTTCTTCACACTCACCTGATTTTCTCAATGCGGTGGAACTGGATGAAATCTTTTGGTTGGTAAAAAAGGCGGGTTGTACAACCATTCGACGAGCAAGAGAAGTTGAATGGGTTTCAAATCTCGTTAAAGGTGGAGATAAACCGGGATGGCTCTGGGAAAAAGGTTTGTTTGAAGGCGCTGATCCAAAATGAAATGGCTCGTATTCTTGGTTGAAGAACAATCAATGAAGGCTGCACTGGATAAACTTGTGCCTCGTTTATTGGAACAGGAAAATGTTAAAGATGAATTTTATCATCAGGTGCTTCCCCATAAAGGTAAAACCACAGCCCTAGTAGTTTGTCAACATTGTTTTGACGGGTAAAATACTCGGCTTATGTCGTCCAAACTTGAGTTTGGCAGCGGAGTCCAAGCTTTAGTTTGGTACAGGAAAAGCTGAAGCTTTGGACTCCATCTGCTAACGCGCCAAAGCTGAAGCTTTGGACTCCATCTGGTGTAAAGTTTGGAGTCCTGACAGCCAAACTAAACTCCTGATAGTGAAACAATGGCCATCCGTCGCGCCTAGATTAGTCGTACTTCCTTGTACGGAAGGCTTATTACCATTAACTTTATAAGGTTATTGGGCACCGTCTGGGGGCCATAAATTATTTTGAATGTTTTCAAATGAAAGTATGGCCCTCTATACTAATGAAAAACGACAGGGATTGTATATAATAAGGGATTGGATCGTGGTCATTTTTTAGATCGTAGTCATACTCACTGAGCAATCCTTTCATAAGCATACAATTCTTGTAGTTTACGGTTTTAATCCCTTCTTATATACAATCCTTGTAGTTATTGCTTTTAATCCCTTCTTAACTACAATCCTTGTAGTTAGTCAATCCATGTAGTTATTGCTTTTAATCCCTTCTTATATACAATCCTTGTAGTTTTTAATCCTTTATTATATACAATCCTTGTAGTTAGTTTTTAATCCATTCTCCTAAAACTGGAATATTTAGTTTGTTTTTGTCGTTCAATAAGTAGCGTCTTTTGAGCCAGCGGTGGTAACGTGGTTTTAGTTCTGGCGTTTTTCCGAGTGCTAGTGCTTCTAGGGCGGTTTGGACGGTTTCGGGGGCAGTGTTGATGATGTTGCGTGCTTGACTTAATACTTGTTGTTCTATCATCGCTACTTCTTCAAGGTGTGCTGTTTGTTGGTTTTGTTCGTTTAAGTGCGAAACGAGTAGGAAGCCATAGAGTTGTAATAAGTAAGGTTGCCCATTGACGCGCTCATAAATCGCTTTTGCGACTGTTAATGGGATGGCGGTGTCGGGAAAGTTGGGAATCGGTTTGGTGAGTAAAGCGAGTGCGTCGTCACGTTGCAAAAATCCTATCTGCAATTCTTGTACATTGATAAAGTTGTCGCTCCATATGATGTCTAATTCATCAAATGGGGCCGCGCCGGAGACTAATAAACGTAAATAACGGCTTTAATTCTACGACGAAAGTACAACGAATTACGAAAGTACAACGAATTACGGGGATAAACGAATTTAATTCTACGACGAAAGTACAACGAATTACGAAAGTACAGCGAATTACGGGGATAAACGAATTTAATTCTACGACGAAAGTACAAAGTACAACGAATTACGGGGATAAACGAATTTAATTCTACGACGAAAGTACAACGAATTACGAAAGTACAACGAATTACGGGGATAAACGAATTTAATTCTACGATGAAAGTACAACGACACAAGCGCGGATAAACGAATTGCAAAATGGGAATAAATGGTTTGATTGGGCGTTTTGTCGCCCGGTTTCGATTCCTCGTTGTTCCTGGCAGAGACGCATAAACAAAAGCCTCTCAAAGAACTATTAATTCATAAACCAAAGCCTCTCTAAGAACTATTAATTCGTTTATCCGCGTAATTCGTTGTACTTCTTTATAATTCGTTGTACTTCTTTAGATTCTAATAAAAAAGGTAGTGCCAAAGCTGAAGCTTTGGACTCCATATGCTGAAGTTTTGGATTCCATATGCTAAAGTTGTTCAGTCAACCATTCTTTTAAGACGCGCCCAAACAGTTGTCCGTCTTCTGTTACCAAACCGCGTTCTATCAAACTACGCCGTTTAATTTTGTTGTCTGATTGGCAAGCGGCTTGTAATAATTTTTGTTCTTGTTCCGTTAAGGTTTGCCATAACTTTTTAAAACGTGCGGCGGCGTTCGTTTGAAAATGGCGCAAAGCAGTCTTATCGCGCTCGCCCGCTTGTCGCGCTTCTATCAAACATTGCCCTAACAGTTGCAAATAAAACGGATGTTGCCCTGCCCATTCTTTCAAGAGTTCAACTTGTTTGGCGGTAAAACCGCCCCGTGCGATAATATTGTCGCTGCTGTGCGTGTCTAGTAGCGGAAGATGTAGCAGACGCAAACTCAGCGGCGAGGTTTTTCCCAGTTCGGCAAATACCAAATTCATTTCGCGGCTGGTGGCTAACACGACGACTAATTGTTCTAACATTCCGCGCAATCTTTCAAAAAAACGCATTGGCAACTGTTCCAAAAAACACTCTGCCTCATCTATTAATAATAAAGGCGGCAATCCGGTTTGCACCGCCGTTTCCACTTTAAATATCAGTGAGTTATATATTAACTTGCCCTTTCTTATGTTCAGTGCCCTGATACGTACAGTAGCTCTTAGACAATTGTTCAGGCTAAAGTTTTTCTCCGAAAAACTTTAGCCTGAATAGCTATTTTGGTAAGTTATTTATTTGCTGATCCTAAACTAAAGTTTGGATTCCTGCCAAACTAAAGCCTCAGAATAAATTCTGAGGCTAAAAGCTAAAGTAGGCTAAAGCCTACTAACGCGAGTTCGACTTTAAATATCAGTGAGTTCTATATTAACTTGCCCTTTCTTATGTTCAGTGCCCTTTAGGGTACTTGAGCTATTAGACAATTGTTCAGGCTAAAGTTTCGCTCCGCGAAACTTTAGCCTGAATAGCTATTGGCGGAAGCCGACGATTGTCTTTTTAAATTTAGTGATTTAAATTCAATGAATTATAATTTTTTTAGTGGGGTGTAAAACGACTATTGAGTGAGTAGTACCCTTTAGGGTCAATGCCATTAAGTTAAGAAATAAACGAGAAAGAGTCAAAGCTAAAGTCCCCTAAAGGGGACTGGTAAATTCAGGATTTTTTCAGAGCGACACGTTTTTCCAAACCTAAAGGTTTGGACTCCAGTTGATGACTCAATGC